>CAZYGV010000064.1:0-6876 GCA_964647155.1 uncultured Thermoproteales archaeon
TAGCGTGTAGAGCTAAGAACGGTGTATTCTTCGTTCATGGTGGTGCAGATTCAGCTGCTAAATCTATTGAGGATATTTCCAAAGCACCTCTAAAGCACCCTCAGGAACCTCACTTAGAAGAACTTCTCTGGAATGATCCTAGTGATGACATTACTGGTACGGTACCATCCCCTAGAGGTGCTGGTAAGCTCTTTGGTCCTGATGTAACTACGAGATTCCTAGAGCTAGTTAACTCTAGAGTTCTCATCCGTGGTCATGAACCTGTTCTCGCTGGTTACCGCATAGCTCATGGCGGTAAGGTACTGACAATATTCACTAGACGCGGATCTCCATACTTTAACCTTCAGGCAGCTTACTTAGTGATACCTCTAGACAAGATATTTAGCAACGCATATGAATTGAGGCAGTACATATATACTCTCAGGTAACTCATGCATCATGGTACACTATGGTTTTTCAGCAAGTTGACCTAATGGTGAAGGGTATTGAAAGAGCTCAAGAACTTGGTGCTGAGTATGCTGATGCTGCACAGCTTCACATTAAGACTACTCAAGTAGCTTTACGTGGCTCAAATATTGATGTCAATAGGCATGAAGATGTTGTTTCTGTAGCTAGAGTCGTCTACAGGGGTGCTTGGGGTGTTGCTTCGAGGTGTGCACCTTGGAGGAGTGAGTTAATTGATGAAGCTCATCACGTTGCTAGAGTATCTAGTGCTATTGCTGGTAATCTTAGAGTATCAATACCACCCATTGAACCAACGAGAGGTTACTTCAGGAAAGTACATGAAGCCCCTCAGCTAGAGGACGTTATAGCCTTGATTCAGTACGTAAGTGATAGAATTCGTGAGAAGCTGAGTTCTAGAGATGTAATTACTGAAGTTGTAATGGTGCTTACTGAGGTCGATAAGGTGTATACAAATAGTGATACTACGTTAGTCCATGAGAGTAGGTCAGTAATCGAAGTGCTCGTCTCTGCTGTTATAGGTAGCGTATCAGCTGCTGAGTATACTGCTCTATCAATACCCTTCAGTGAGATTAAGTCAAGACTTGAACCCATGGTCGATACCATCTGTGAGAGGTTACGTGCAATGTCTGCAGCAAAGCTTCTAAATCCTCTAGTTCGTGGGAGTAAGTTCGAAGTCATCTTAAGCCCTACAGTTGCTGGTGCACTAATCCATGAGTTCGTTCACTATCTAGAAGCTGATAGAGCGCTTATTCAGAGGAGGAGGATACCTAATATTGGTGTGAAGGTTGGGTGTGAGGAGTTGACAGTAATTGATGATCCAACCATAGAGTGGTGTGCTGGTAGCTATTTCGTTGATGACGAAGGTGTTAAAGCTAGGAGTAAAGTCCTTATCGAGAATGGTGTACTGACAAACCTACTCCATACTCGTTGGTCTGCTCACGTACTTGATACGCACCCAACAGGTAATGCTCGTGGCCTCTTCACGGTACCTAGGGCTATGCAGAGTAACTTAGTTGTTAAACCCGGTGATTGGAGATTCAGTGAGATGATTGAGGAGACTAAACGTGGATTTTACGTGGATGGTCTCATTAGAGCTGAGTTAAGACCTGATGGCTTGATTGTGTTGTGGCCTGAAGTTGGTTGGTTTATTGAGAAAGGTGAGGTGAAGTCTGCTGTTAAGGTAGATCACATAGCTGTTCAAGCATCGAAAGCACTTCATTCAATTGAGGGTATCGGTAGGAGATTAGGCTATAGGGCCTCTATTGAGCATGGTCTCTACGTCAGTGAGGTAGTACCGCATCTCAAGGTTAGGGATTGCTACGTGTTCTAGGTCAACCTCAGTGGGGTTCTTACTCTTCACCTTTCAGTAGCTATCGGGCTCAATCATCGGCTAAGGTATTTAACGTAAGTAACCTAATTTCTCTTACGGAACTTAGCAATGAAGTACCCTGGTGTATCGTGTCTATGCGGGTAAAATCTGATGATCCCTTCTTCTCTACTAAGTAGTGGTAGAGCTGGTGAACCCAATCTCCTATATTCGGTATCTTCAAGCTCTAGACCTAGTTTCTCAATTGCATACTTCACAATCTCTTCATTCTCCTCAGGTGTTATGGTACAGGTTGAGTAGACTATAACCCCTCCTTTAACCAAGATCTTCACAGCTTCTCTCAGAAACTGCTTTTGATACTCTGAACAACCAATCACCTCACGATAGCTCTTAACGTCATAGAGTTTCGGCCGGACACCTAATGCTGAGCAAGGTGGATCTATGAGAACTTTATGTGCTTTCAGTGTAGGGTAGTCAACGTGAATGTACCGCGAGTCGTGCTTGATGATAATTACATTCTTCAACTTCATTCTCTTAACCTCGTACTCAAGTCGTTTAATCCTTGTACTAGAATCATCAAAAGCATACACTACCCCCTTACCTCTAAGTAGTTGAGCTATGTGTGTCGTCTTACCACCTGGAGCAGCACACATATCAACAATAACTTCACCAGGTTGTGGATCGAGAACTCTCGTAACTACCTGTGCTGGTAAACTCTGATCGTAGATAAGGCCTATCCTGTATTCAGGTAACTCCTTCACCTTAGGTGCTCTGTAGACCGATATCAAGACCTTAACAGCAAGCCCTCTCCTTCTCTTGATCATTTCTTCACCATCCATAACAGCTACACCAAAACCAACAGGTTCACCAGTAGGAGCAACTACGAGAACTTCATCACCACGCTTCACACCATTAGCCTTCACAACGCCAGGTGCATAGAGATCAGCGCCTTGATACACACTCTCAGCGGCATACTTATCAGCAACAACAACCTTATCAGCAACAGGTAACTCAAATGGACCCTCTACCGGAAACCAAATAGCCTCCTCAATAAACTCATGCCGATACACCTCAAATCCTCTAGACCTCAGCAAATCAACCAATTCACCAACTGATATGAGAGCAGTATTAACACGAACAAAGTACTTTCGACAAGGCCTCTTAACAGCACTAAACAACTCAACTAACTCACTCCACTCAATAAACCTGGTAAGTGACCTAAGCAACTCCTCCTCGTAGTACAAACCACGAACAACCTCAACAAATCTACCCATACGGCACTGAAGTAGAGAAGAGGACTAGAAGTAATCACCTACATCACTCACATCCTCACCACCATAATCCCCATAGTCATACTCCTCCTCACCCTCAAAGACCTCACTACCCTCCTCAACATCTTCACCCCTCTCTTCAGAAGTATCAGAGGTAGCTACTTCAGTAGGAACCTCCTCACTACCTACAAACACAGGAAACCACCAAGGTCTAACACCAATCAGTGAGAGCAAGGAGTAGAACCACATATAGTCAACAAGATCGAGAATAAGTAGAAGTGGTAACCAATCGATAAATGGCATAACTACCTCACGAACCTTCTCCCTATCACCTACCTTCAATAGATCATTTACCTTACTAGCTAACTCACTTAACTTATCCCTAGCTCTACACAGCTCTTCAAAACCCTTCATCGTCAACCTATATGCACGCCTCTTAAATATGAAACCCTTGACATAGCTCTCCAGATACCCATCTCTCTCCAACTTATCGAGTAGTTCATAGCAACTATCTAAGTCAAGATTTAGGTACCTAGCAATCTTCTCAGGAGTATCATACCCCTTCTGTATCAAACCAAGTACAGCAACCTCATGAGGTGAAAGCGAAGTCATCGGTAAATAATGTACTGCAGAGTACGTATTATCACTTACTCCATAGCTAAGTCATGAGCTTCCTCAGTGATGAAATATTGACTACTAGATACTTCGTACCACTTTCCTCATCAATCTCAATACGTACACCATACTCCATGAGCTTCCTCCGTAACTCCTCACTACCCAAGATCTTGGAAATGATGTCCTCAAACCTAGAGTAACCAGTTACCTCACTATGGTACCTATACAATACCTTACCAACCTCAATCCTAATACACTCCTGACCAAGAACTCTACACACAGACTCAATATGTCTACCATGTACCTTGAGGTACTCACGAAGTACGTAGATAAGAGCTTCAACAGGATCCACAGATAAGACCCTCCAAGAGGTAGGTGAGGAAAAGTGATTAAAATTGGTACCTCCACCCTACTACGTAGTGATGAGCACGCCGGATTGAGTGAATGATGATCGAGGGTAGGCCTCGACTGATCTACCTAGCTAAAGCACGTACCGCTAGATACAGTACAAGAGACGTTAATAGGGCCGTGATAGGTAGAGCTAATGCAGGTATGTAGGGAGCAAATACCTTCCTCACATAAGCTAACACAAGCGTCGTAGATACTGAAGCTATGAGCGGTATAGCAGCTAGCTTACCCAAGTACCTACTCCTCGTATCAACTAGTGCGAGCAATGTCATCATTGCTAGAGGTAGTAGAAGTGTAGAGGATAGTACAGCTAAGTCAACAATGTAGCCTGGTTTCAGAGATGCAAACAACAAGGTAACTAGACTGAATAAGACAATAAATACCTGACACACCCTAACCTCTACCTCAGGCCTCAACTTACCTCCAGTCATGTACTTGAGATCTCTAGCAACCATAGATGATAGCGTTAGGAGTATGGAGTTCAGTGTAGAGGTAGCAGCAGCAACAATACTCACACTCACAACAACAGCTATCGGTACAGGAACATACCTCAGAAGTGTTGGTGTAACGAGATCCCTCCTCCTAGGATCAACATACTCCACAACACCGAACTCAGCCAAGACCCTAACCATTAACCCGAGCAAAGTAACAATCACCGTGTAGATAAGGCCAAAGAGAGCGAAGTACAGCACCATTCTAGTGAACGAAGCTCTATCCCTCGGAACATACAACCTCTGAACAACTTGTGGATTAGATATAGCGAAGAAAGCCCAAGGAAGGGTAAATGCAACAAAAACCTCAACACTCCAAAACCTATTAGGTACGTGAAGGAGATCACCGAGAACATTAACCTTAGAGACAAAACCACTCCAAGAACCAAAACCCCACAGCAAAACCCAGGACAGAAGAGCTAGACTACCACCGAGCATAACCATACCCTGAACAGCATCAGTCCACGCAATAGACCTAAAACCAGCAACAACACCCCAAAACAGAGAAAACACAAGAGCGACAACAAGACCAAACCAATACGGTACAACACCACCCGTAATAGCGT
The DNA here is from genome assembly GCA_964647155.1 of uncultured Thermoproteales archaeon. GTDB lineage: Archaea > Thermoproteota > Thermoprotei > Thermoproteales > B15-G16 > B15-G16. The sequence goes on from CAZYGV010000064.1 coordinate 5,144, forward strand.
GTAACAACAACCCAACACCAATCAACTGAATAGAGGAGTAAGGAATCAACGACACAGTAGCAATCACTGTAACAACAATACCCAACCTATCCCAACCAAAGAACTTAACAAACATCTCCGAAGGAGTAGTAAACCCAAGTTCACGAGAAAGCCTCCACAAAGTAAAACCAATAGAACTCAGGAGAAACAGAGTCGAAACTAAGTAAACTAACTCAAAACCAAGAGCACCAACACCAGTAGCATACGCATAACCCACAAGACCAATCATCATGAATGCACTGTAGGTAGTCGCTGCATAGGTCATAGCAGATACAAAACCACCAACACGACCACTAGCAATGTAGAAATCCTCAGGTGACCCTCTAGCTAAGTACCTCCTAGCTACAGTAGCAACAACAGATGCAAGCACAAAGTACAGGAGAACTGCAGCAATAACGTAGGTACCAATCACAAAAATCACCTCACAAACCTCAGGTACATACCTACGTACAGGAGATAGAGTAGAACAGCAATAACCCAGTACACGTACAGAGCTAAGTCACAACACCTACTGAATACAGTAAATGGAACAACATACATCACAATCACGATGTACAGTATAGAGGATACAATGTGGAGTAGGTACCTAGACATCACATGTTCAATTGAACATACACTTATTTTAAGATTACTACGGTACGCAGACAAAGCATCGACATGACTGAAAACTCATCAGTACCTAAACCTAATGAGATTACCAGGTATGAGAGGAACACCTACCTTCCTCATGAACTGAAGTACACCACGTTCAGAAAACACCATAGGTGAATGATACTTCTCCAAACACCTAATAACCAACTGCTTTGGTAACCTGAAGAACTGAGCAATTAAATCATAATCCCTCCTCCTCTCAAACTCCGTAACTGAAGCCTTCAACAACTCAATGAACTTACCAACGAGATCCTCAGATGCTCCTCGGTAAGTAGCTACCATACAGCATGGATGTATACCAAGCAACTCACTGTGATCAACAAGTACGTACCCTACACCACGATTAACAAGAGAAGTCACATATGGCTCCCAAATATTCACAGCATCAACAAGACCAGAGACAAGAGCAGAGACCATATCGCTTCCTGAAGAGAAGAAGCTCACCCTAAACTCATCACAGCGCGACCTGTAGAGAAGTGATGTCAAAACAACCTCCATAGTAGACGACCTAGTACTACCAAACCTACCACAACACAACTCACTCAAATCACCAACACGCAACCCCTTCCTCACAACCAAAGCACCAGTACCACAACCAGCAACAGCAACAACCTCAAGAGCATCAGTCAATGCACCGTACATAAGCTGAGTAACGAAAGGAGAAATACAGAAATCGACAGAACCCTTAACAAGAGCTTTCGTAGCCTCAACACCATTATCGAAGAACTTAACCTCAACATCCAGACCAAAATCCCTACACAACCTAGTTAAGTACGGTAGGTAGGGAAACTCAAGAGCAAAAACAACACCAACCCTAACCCTACCACAGACACCTCTCGGAGCATACTTACTCAACCAAACATAAGCGCAACGACCAACAAACCTCCTAACAACCAACCCTTCACGCTCAAGGACACGCAACCAATACGAAACCGTACTCTTAGGAAGACCCAACCTCCTACACAACTCACTCTGAGCAACACCATCCCTACCAACAGACTCCAAAAACCTAAGAATAACCTCCCTACAACTCACAAAAAGAA
>CAZYGV010000065.1:0-6859 GCA_964647155.1 uncultured Thermoproteales archaeon
GTTAAGCGTGTTTCCTGGATTAGCTACCGTGGTTATGTATGTGACTTCTCTGTTCCTGGTTACGAGAACTTCATTGCTGGAGATGCTTGCGTGTTGTGCCACAATACGTATGAGAAGTTAGATAGCTTGATTAGGCATAGAGCACCGTGGTTGAGTGATGTCGGTACTGTTGTCATTGATGAGATACACATGATTAGTGAGGTCAAGAGAGGACCTACTCTAGAGATGTTGATAACTAAGTTGAGAAAGAGATTGAGAGGTACTCAGCTAATTGCTCTTAGTGCTACTATTGGAAATCCTGAGGAGATAGCTAGTTGGTTAGGTGCTACACCTATTGTGAGTACTTGGAGACCAACACCACTTAAGGAAGGAGTTTACGTTGATGGTACTGTTGAGTTCTCTGATGGTACTATCAAGAAGTTAAGTTCTGAGCCTTTACCCTACTCACTCGTTAGGGATTGCTTACTTGAAGGAGGTCAAGTACTCATCTTTGTCTCTACTCGACAGAGAGCTGTTCAGCTTGCAGAGAAATTAAGTGATTATGTTAGGAAACTTCTCGACCCAGATGACCTAAGTAGGCTTAACTCAGTTGCTGAGGAAATTTACCAAGTGAGTGAAGCATCTAAGGTAGGTGAGCAATTAGCTAAGTTAATTCGGTGTGGTGTCTCTTACCACCACGCTGGCCTATCCCATACTCAGAGACGTGTTATCGAGAGAGCATTTCGAGGTAGAGTACTTAAGGTTGTTGTAGCTACACCTACGTTAGCAGCTGGTGTGAATTTACCAGCAAGAAGAGTTGTCGTATATGACTATAGACGGTATGAACCTGGTAGAGGTTACGTACCTATCACGGTCATGGAGTACAAGCAGATGGCTGGTAGAGCAGGTAGGCCTCAGTTTGATGAGTATGGTGAAGCTATCTTGATTGCTAGGTGTCTTGAAGAGAAGAGATACCTAATGGAGAGGTACATACTGGCAGATCCTGAACCCATAACCTCTAAGCTAGCTACTGAGTCTTCGTTGAGAACTCATGTTCTAGCTACAATAGCTGAGGGATTCGCTAAGACTATCGGAGATGTGGAGGAGGTCTTGAAGTTGACGTTCTACTTCCACCAACAGAAGCTTGTTAGTGATTTTGGTTTCAAAACACTGATACGTAGTACTCTCACCTACCTAGAGAGTAGGGGATTCATCTCGGTGAATGGTGATGAGGTTAAGGTAACTAACCTAGGAGCGAGAGTATGTGAACTGTACATAGATCCGGAAACAGCATCCATAATTCTGAGTGGTCTAAGGAGTAGGAAGCAGTTGAGTGAGCTAGGTTACCTTTATCTAATAGCCTTAACTCCGGACATACCTAAGCTATATGTTAGGAGGAGTGAAGTGGAGAAGTACGTGGAGCTGCTTGAAAAGTATAGGTCGGTACTACCACTTGATGTGAGTGAGCAATATGGATTTGTTGATGTTGAAGATCAGGTACCTGTACTCAAGACTGCGTACCTTCTACACAGGTGGATTAATGAGGCTAGTGAAGACGAGATTGTAGAGGAATTTGACGTTGGTAGTGGTGATCTAAGATCCTACGTTGAGTTAGGTGAGTGGTTACTGTACTCAGCTCACTCACTAGCTAAGTTACTTGGTCTTAAGCAACATGCTGAGGCACTCAATGTACTCATGAGGAGGGTTAGGTATGGTGTTCGTGCTGAATTACTTGAGCTAGTTGAGAATCTTGAAGGTGTTGGTAGGGTTAGAGCACGATACCTTTATAGGTATGGTTTTAAGACGTTGAGGGATGTTGCTGAGGCACCTCTTGAGAAGTTAATGAAGGTACCTACCATAGGGCCTACACTTGCTCAAAGAATTAAGGAACAGGCAATTGAGTTACTTAAGCGAGGAGGCACTGAAGCTACACACTATCAAGAGGATAGGATACCAAGTGGTTATGGTGAGAAGGTAGGTAGAGTTAAGGTAGATAGGGTTAGAAAAACACTGCTTGACTACTTACGTGAGAGTAATGAGTGAGTACATTGTAGTGACATCCAATATCTTCACAAAATATAGAGCACCTAGACCAAATTATCTTGATACACCTGAAAGAATTCATACAGCACTCAAGATACTGAAAATGTATCCTCCACTAGTTAAGAGACTATCATTTCTTGAGCCAAAGTCAGTAGATGAAACTGAAGTCCTTAGAGTGCACACACAGCAATATCTGAATCAGATTAAGAGAGCTTTGAGGAGCGGTAGCTCATGGTCCCTAGGGGAAGTCTATGTGAGTTCTGAACTCTACGAAGCTTCACTCCATGTCCTTGGTGCAGGTAAGCTATGTGCTGATTTAGTAGCTGAGGGAAAGCTAAGGGTTGGATTTGTGGTAGCTAGACCACCAAGTCATAGAGCAGGTAGGTCGAGAGCTGGTAGGTATTGCCTCTTCAATGCTGTAGCTTACACAGCTAAGTACCTACTAGATGTTCATGGATTTAAGAGGGTAGCTATCCTGGATCTAGATCTTCACCATGGAGATGGTACACAGGAGATATTCTACGACACATCTTCTGTACTCTTCATATCGGTTCACGAATATAGTGAGTTCAGTACCTTCACGAGTGGTTGGATTGATGAACTTGGTCGTGGTGATGGTGAGGGATTTACGGTAAATATTCCGTTACCTCCAGGTACAGCAGGTGATGTGTATCTACACCAGCTGAATACAGTAGTTAAGCCCATACTGAAGCAGTATAGACCTGAGGTACTGTTGGTATCTATGGGTTTTGATACTCATTTAAGTGATCCAAGTGGTGACTTTCTACTCTCAGTATCTGACTACACGCAGGTAGCAATATTCCTAAAGGATGTAGTTGATAAATTTGTTGAGAGAAAATGCTGCATTGTATTTCTTGAGGGGGGCTACAACGAATTAGCCTTAGCTAAGGGCTTGGTTAACATGGTGTCAGTACTCACTGGTGGAAGAGAGTTCTTTAGGGAGGAGAGGAGATCAACATCGCAGGTAGTGAGGAATTTTGTGAAGAATACTATGAGGAATCTGAGGAAGAAACTAAGGAATTGGTGGAGTCTATAGGTTGGTAGATTAAGTGATTACCTCTCTTGAGCAGCTATCTCGATGTGAACTAGCTGCTGGAAGAATGGTGTACTTCTACCGAATGCTCTCGGTATGTACTTAACTATTCTAGTGCCCTTCATAGCTGCTGCGTGAACTATCACCAATCTATCTGGATCCATACCTTTTACCCTAGCATTATTCTCAAGATTTTTGAGCACATCCAGTACCGCCTTAGCTACCTTCCTCGGCCATCTAGCAACAGGCCAACCCTCAATACCTGCATGATGAGCAACCTTCTTCTTGTACGTTCTAATAGGTATAGGTCTTCTCAACTTGATGACATCCTCCATGTACTTCATAGCTTCTCGGAGAGTTAAACCCTTGATAGCCCTACAGACCTCAACAGCAAACTTCCAAGAGATCCTCAAATCTCTACCACAAGCCCAAACAGTCTTCTCTGGATCAAGATCTTGTCTAGATCTATGCCAGCGAGGCATGGAATAACACGCTCAAATCACGACACTAATCGAGATATTTAAGCTTGCTCCTAAATGAAACTCTAATAGACCACGTAGTAGCCTGTAGCTCTGTGAGACTTAGAGCAGTACTAGAGCTAGTACGTATAGAACACGTACCACCAGTAGTTCTAGCTCTTATAGCAGGGTACTTCCTAGCATCAAGAGAGGTAAACTATGAAATCCTCATAACTGGTGCCCTGGTAGCTACGTTAGCTGAGTTTTCTCTCTTTGCACTTAACGACTACTACAATATTGAGGAGGATAGGGTAAATGCACCTTGGAGACCGCTGGTTAGAGGTGACTTAGCTCCGAAAGAAGCTTTAGAAATTGGAGTAGCTTCACTAGTCTTAGCATTGACTATTGCTACGTACCTAATGCTTAGGTACAGTATGTACCTTCAGCTTGCAGTATTGATAGTATTCCTGTCTCTTGGACATGCATACAATGTACGAGTGAAGAGGGTAGGTCCAGTAGGTAATTTTATCGTAGCTACAACTTCTTCGGCACCTCTACTCTACGGCTATACGCTAGCTAAGGTACCTGATGTAGATACACTATTCCTTCTGATACTTTTCTATATGACAGCAACTCTTGCTATGTACGGTAGAGAGGTCGTTAAGGGAGTGATGGATATTGAAGGAGACTACAGAGTAGGTATAAGGACATGGGCTATAGTCTACGGATGTGAAACCGCACAAAAGATCGCTGCCCTGTGCTTCTTCACAGCCATAGCACTGTCACTGATAGCCATTTTATACTTAACATCGGTCCGCGCAGTGCTTGCCTATCTACCTCCGATACTGCTCACTGACGCTATATATGCTAGGTCAGGACTTATACTACTGAAGTATCGATTAGAGAGGAGAGAACTTGAGCAAATTAGAAGGAGAACTCTGCTGGGTGCAGGTATTGCTCTTATAGCGTACTTACTGGTAGGTATACTGAGGTAGTATTGTGAGTACTATCTCAATGATAGGTGTAGTGTACTTCTTGTTGCCTTGAGGCCTGGACTACCATGCTCAACCTTTTTGCATGTCGGTGCAAATTCACCTAAGTAATGACCTATATGCCATGGAGTGATGAACACAGGTACGTAATCCTTACCATTGAATACATGTATTGTCAATCCAACCATTTCTGGTAGAATTATCATGTCCCTACAGTGAGTCTTGATCATTACCTTCTTACCCTGGGCCATCAGCTGTCTAGCCTTCCTTATCTTCTCTAGAAGCTTTCTATGTTCTTCCTTAAGACCTCTCTTCAGTGATCTCCTCTGTCTTGCTGGCAATAACTTTATGAATTCATCCATTGGCATCTTTAGGAGTTCCTCTAGAGTGTACCCTCTGTACCTGAAGTTCTTCCACTCATGCTCATATTCGGGAGGTATGTACTGCCTTAGATCAATTGACATAATCGTGTACCCGTGGAGTACATGAGGTCTCTAGTATTTAAACTTCCCTTCAGACTTCTACTAGCTGAACCTGACCAGGGTCTGATATTTCAGCAGCTAGAGGTGACATCGTTAGGGTATTTAGTGGATTACTCTCTTCCCCGATATCATGATATTCCAGCTACTCTAGGCTCCATGCTAGTTGGTGAAGATCTCTCGTACCTACTCAATCCCATAGAAGGAGAGGATTAGGTGAGTGTTGTATGGTTGAGCATTAGAGATCTATGTGCTTACTACCTCCTCTTTGGAAGTACTGTTCGTGCTTAGACCACGTTCCACATGGCCTACGTAGAGGTGATGTACTAGCTATTGTTATTGGAAGCAGAGGAATACATGAGGGTATAGCATACTCAGGCTAATGCCACCACTCAGTAAGATCGTTTGTAGTTCAACACTATTTGAGAGTATTGTGCCGTTGAAGCTACCTGAGGAGATTATGAGGAGAAATTCGTGATACAGAGATCTCAATTGATGTTTTAGGACTCATCTGTCGTACTGAACCATGTTGAAGAGTTGATGAGTACACTGTTAAAAGGTTGAGGTACCATAGGGGTGGATGAGAGAGGATATGGGAACTCGTTGAGGATATTTTAAGCCTCCTGGTACTCCAAGAGCTAAGTACATGGCTACTCACATCAGTTAAGTGGTGGCATAAAACGACGTTATATTGTAAATCATATTGTGATAGCTACAGCGATAGCCCTGAGACAAAAGCTCATCATAGCTGACGAGTCAACAATTGCACTTGATGCAGTTACACAGTATTGAACTCTTAACATCTTTAGAGATTTAGGAGATAGGTACATTGCACTCCTATATGCGAGGATTACTCGTATATACGCTGAGGTTAGTCAGTAATGACATTTATACCTAATTCCTGGTAAACCGCTAAATCTCATTAATTCATGACTAGGTTTAGATTTGACCTCAGATGTCCATATGCTGACAAGGTACTAGAGGAAGAACTTAGGTTAATCGAAGTTAAAAATAGGACACTATGTAACACGCTACCACCTACTTGTAAGGAGGTGAATGGTAAGATTTTTATATCTGTACCACCAGTAACTTGACGACATGGCTCTTGAAGAGAAAAGGACTACGATACTTAAGAAGTTCCTAAATGAAGCGATTAAGAAGTGGGAAGTAAGTGAATTCCTAGAGAGACAACTTGCTAGAGCTGGTTTTGTTAAGTGTGATATCATGAGGACGCCTCTAGGTACTAGAATCCTGATCTATGCTGAAAGACCAGCTCAAGTAATTGGTAGGAGAGGTGCAAACATTAGGCAACTAGCTGAAATTCTTGAGAAGAAATTCGGAATAGAGAATCCACAGATAGATGTCGTTGCTGTTGAGAATCCAGAACTATGTGCTAAGATTATGGCTCAGAGAATTGCTAGAGCAATGGCTAGGGGAATTAAGTTCAGGAGAGCAGCATTTATAGCACTTAGACAAATCATGGGTGCAGGAGCTAGAGGGGCAGAGATCACAATTAGCGGTAAGTTAACTAGTGAGAGAGCCAGATTTGAGAAGTACACTGTAGGAACCATGATCAAGTGTGGTCAGGATGCTCGTGAAAAGGTCGATAAGGCTGTTGTGTACTGTCTACTCAAGCCTGGAGTCTATGGAATTGAGGTTAAGATACTACCACCTGTAAAGCTTGAGGATGAGATCAAGATTAAGAAACCAGAGGAGGTTAAGCCAGAGGAAATTGAAGCTGTAGCAGCTACCGCTAAGAGCAGGTAATAGGTGATTTAGATGTCAAGGAGAAAGGATCCAGCTAAGATAAAGGCAAAGGAGTTACGTGCTATGAGTAGGGAGGAGAGACAGAAA
>CAZYGV010000066.1:0-6714 GCA_964647155.1 uncultured Thermoproteales archaeon
CTCATAGATTCTGTGAAAGTTAACAAACATACCCTGTGCGGCCTCTGGTCTTGCATAACCTATATTCTCACTGTATGGCCCTATCGTGGTCTTGAATAGTAGGTTGAACTTCTTAACAGGTCCAAATTCTCCGCCACACTCTGGACATTTAATACCATACTTTCTAATTATCTCGGTAAGTTCATCTGAGGTTTTGCCTTCAAGACCTGTTAAGCCAGTTACATCCTCTATTAGGTGATCTGCTCTGTACTTCCTACCACACCTACTACACTCAACAATGTAGTCAGTAAAGTGCTCTACATGTCCTGAAGCTTCGAAGACTATAGCAGGCATTACTACTGGAGTCTCTATCTCAACTATGAAGTCTTGATGTCTCTTAACAAACCATTCTCTCCACTTCTCCTCAATATTCTTCTTCAGTAAGGTACCAAGTGGGCCATAGTCTATGAAACCGCTTACACCACCATAGATCTCACTAGATGTCCAGAAGAAACCCCTTCTCCTACCTAATTCACACAACTTCTCGTACTTATCCTGTTTAGCAGTCATGGTGAGGAGCCTCTCTTTGTAAACATCTTGACCCAAGTATTTATAATAAACTCATCTAGCTGAGTATTCTCGTGAGTCTTAGAGAGTTATTGCTGGTACCTGCTTCACCTACTTTCGGTGGTGTGAGTAGAAGGTATGAGGAATGTGAGTGGGTACTGCTAGGTACTCCCTTCGATTCTACAACTACATATAGACCAGGTTCACGATTTGCCCCTAGGAGAGTAAGGGAGATTTCTCAGGAAATAGATCTCGTGAACCCATTCATACCTGAGTTGAGGTATGATAGGTACCCAATGTGTGATCTAGGTGACTTAGTATTTACAACAGATGTCAATGAGTTTCTGCGTTGTTACTGTAGGGTCTTGAGGGAACTATTGTGTGAGTCCAAGAGAGTTTTTGTGTTGGGTGGAGAACATACCGTGACTATTGGTACGGCTAGAGTTCTGAGGGAGTTGAGTAGAGAGGTGTGGATTGTATACTTTGATGCACATCTCGACCTCTATGATGAGTATCCTAGAGGATGTAGGATTTCACATGCAACTGTTGTTAGTAGGTTACTCGAATATGATTGTGAGGTAGTTGCTATCGGATACAGAGCCTACTCAGAGGAGGAGTATAGGAAGTTGAGAGAACTAGCTTTTTGGATTAGTACTAGTGACATAGTTCGTAGTGAAGAGAAGTGTCTTCTTGAGTTAGCTCAGGTATTACAGTTCATCAATGGTGATGTTGTCATCTCACTAGATGTAGATGTTCTTGATCCATCAATAGCTCCTGCAGTTAGTAATCCGGAACCGGGAGGTTTAGATTATTGGACCCTTCTAGAGTTGCTTCGTATTGTGCTCCTATCTCTCGGTCAGAAGATTAAGGTGATTGAAGTTGTTGAGTATACGCCCGTGCTTGATTACAATGGTATAACTGGTTGCTTAGCTGCTAAGTTAATTTCAGATCTGTATCTGCTAGCATTGATTGGAAACAGATGTTGAGTTTGCTACTTCTCTACCTTCTCAACTCTAACACCTTCAACACCTAGCTCTGTAATTATTGGCGTACCATTAGCTATCGCTATTGCTGTTGCTACTTCCTTCAATCTATTTGGTGCTAGAGCTAGCATACAACCTCCACCACCTGCACCACTAAGCTTAGCACCTATCGCTCCAGCCATTCTAGCTGCATAAACCATATCGTTTAGTCGTTTATCTGAGACACCAAGAGCTTCTAGTAGACCATGATTTATATTCATGAGCTCACCAACTGTCCTAAGCTCACCTTTCTCAATAGCTACTCTAGCCCTTTCAACTAACTCACCAATTGCCCAAATGATTTGATCAACAAGCTTAGTGTATCTATCACGTAACTTCCTAACCCAAGCAACTAGCTCCTTAGTAGTTGCCACCCTCTTGACATAACCAATAACTGTTGGTAGTTCAGCACCTTTCTTAACGGGTTCAATTATAGGGCTTGAGCTTGTTGGTTTTATGTAGAGTAAGCCACCGTAGGTAGCTACAGCAGTATCCATTGGTGAAGCAGCTCCCTGAACTGTCAATTCTGTCCTATGACCGAGCTTAGCTATTTCTCTCTTCTCCAATTCATGACCTGTTATTGTAGCGTAGGCGAAGACTGTTGCTACCGAGACAGCAGCGGAAGTACCCAATCCAGCACCTACTGGCATGTCAGACTTTATTTCAAGTTCAACGCCAGCTCTTTCTCCAAGGTATTCACGAGTTAGCTCAATAGCTTTCCTGACATATGCTATAGCTGGAATTACCTTACCGTAGTCTGTACCTACTACGATTTCACCATTTGGTTTAAGTGTAACTATTACACCGTGTGTGGATAGATCGTATGCAGCTATCTTGACCTCACCATTAGTCCGTAACTTAGCAGTTACATAGAGCCTCTTATCTATCGACGCAGCTATAGCACCTGTACCGTAGACAACAGCATGCTCACCGAAGAACTTAACAACACCTGGTGCAGAGACAACAACCTTCATGTTCAGTCGAATGGAAATACGACAAACAACAAATTTTATCAGTTACTACGTGAGGAAACCAGCTATATGGCCTTAATCCTCTTAGTTACAAAGGACCTAGTCTTAGCAATGATCTTGTATCCACAGTAGGGGCAGTGAACACCAGGTATTAGCTCCATATCAGCAGGATCGAAGGTCCTCTTACACCTGAGGCAAATGTACTTCTTCCATTCACGATACTCTAGACTCACCGTACTCAACCTCCCACAGAACTCTAACTCTCTCTTCACCCTTAATCTCCTTAATAAACTGTGCTACGGACTTAGGTACTAACTCCTCCCAAGGACCACCTTCAACCATTAACTTCCTAATGTACTTACCACAGTACCTCTCCCTATTGAAGAATGGTATGCTAAGTACCTTTACCCCAGCTCTCTCAAGTAAGAACTTAACGAAGTGGTTATTGCTGTAAGCCACATCAAATTTGGGTACGTACGAGAGTACTAGAGTTGCCCATAGATAGTGCATTCCTCCTGTATCCGGTACAATAGCTATGATACACCTATCGTAGATACCGTACTCTCTAAGTGCTCTAACAATCATCTCAATTCTTTCACCTGTCGTGAATGGATTCTCGTAGTTTAGGCCGTACTGAGGACTACCAATAGCTACTATGACCTCATCTTCTCTCTCCAAAATCCACTCAATTGCCTTTAAGTGACCAAGGTGAAATGGTTGAAATCTACCAATGAAAAGAGCTCTACCCATTACCTACAACCTCTTTTGCAATCACTTCAAGGCATTCAATAACACTATCAGTAGATACGTAATCGATAAGATCCATGTCAGTACCACTGAAGAAGTTCGGTACTCTGGTAACTAATACAATTTCTCTACAACTAATGTACTTGTCAGCATCAACGAGTAGACTATACCTCCTACAAGCTTCACAACCCCTAAACACCGTAACCTGACCAGCAATAAAGCCAATAGCCTTAACTCCAATAACCTTAGTAACCGAGACACCGTACTCATCAACAACTTTACGTATTTGCTCCCAAAAGCTCGTACGAAATCTCCTATAGAAGCTATAGGAACCTGAAGATGTAATAGCAGCTATGAGAGTAGGAACATCAGAGCATCTTTTCCTCAACTGTAGATACGCCCTAGTAAATTCCAGAACACCAACAACACCGCTGAGATTATTCGTGTGCCCTGGACTAAAGAGTTTAGAGTCTAGATTGGCAAGTAGTAAAACTCCAGAATCCTTCTTCCCCTCAATAACAGCAATAACATCAACAACTCTACCACTACCCTTCTCACACTGACACTCAACGTAAATATCTTCATTCACATACCTAGTAACTAACTTCAAAGCTTCTTCAAGAGGTAACGTAGCCAGTATTGGCCCCTCCTCAATATCCGGGCTCAATGAGATGAGCTTCGTAGCTCTTCCTGGTTTAGGTACTGACAGAAGTACACCGTATGCACCACGCTCTCTTAGAGAGGAATAGAACCTACTAACACTTAACCTACTAGTAACAATAGCTAACACACAACGACCTTCAACTTCACTCCGAGGAGGTAAACTCGAGAAATTCCTTAGATAGAGTAGCCTCCCTACAAAACCACCCGGAGGTGAGAAGTAAGCAGGATAGCCCTGTACAGGTACCATATCCCTAAATGTGTAGATGTTAAACGTAGTTACAACCCAAATCGGAACCTCGTACTCAAGCCTATACACATGAACTTCCTTACCCAAGTACTCCCTACAGAATGTGTGCACAAATGTACCTGCAGAATAGCACTCTGGGTACCCACATACCCTAGGTTCATACCTCTGAAATTCCTCAAGTAGGTTCTTCACATTATACCTCGAGAACTCTAGCATCTAGGTTCATAGTTAGTGTGTAGAGAAAAAGATTACGAAGAGTTTTACACAGCCTAACTACAGTACGAGGAATGAGAGAGCAGCAAGTACGAGAGCAGCAAACATCAGTTGCTTACCTCTGTAAGGTGACCAACCAGTTGACCACAATACAACCCCTAGAGCACCAAGTGCCATCGATGCTACCTTAGCTATAGCCTTTATCAGATCAAGGAGCTTCTTGAAAAAGTGTGATAGTGCTGTCTCAACAGCTGTAAACATTGAGTCTACGACGTTAGAGACTTTCTCTGCTAAGTCATTTAACTTAGTTTCTTGTGTAGTTTGGCTCTGTTGCTGATTCTGAGCACCTTCAGCTGCATAGCACATTACCGTTACGACCATCAGTACCAGTACGAGTACTGTAATTACCTTACTTAGCATTTTTCCACCGCTATGCTTTTAAATAGAAATAAATTTAGTGACCCCAAGGGTGTCGCTATGCCAATTACAGATCCAGAGAAGTTGAGGATTGCACTTGAGTGGAATTTCAATGTATGGATCTGTAGGAGGTGTGGTGCTAGGAATCCTCCTGGTGCTGAGAAGTGTAGGAGATGTAAGAGTAAAAACTTGAGACCAAAGAGGTTCAAGAAGTAGGCAATGGAACTTTATAGGAAACCCGAGCTATATGATACTCTCTTCAGTTGGGATCCTAGAGTTGAGACTGAGTACATTGCTGAGGTACTTGAGTGGCTACTTGGTAAGCATTTACGCGGATTAAGGATTGTTGATCTTGGTTGTGGTACAGGTCGTGTAGCTAGGGTACTTAGTACTGAGTGCGGATGTTACGTTCTCTGTCTTGACATTAGTCCTGAGATGTGTAGGTACGTCAAGAAGTACTCTAGGCATAACTTGTTGCTCGATGTCGTTCGCTGTGACATAGCCTATCTACCTCTTCGTTGTGAGTACTTTGATCTAGGTCTCTCCCTTTTAGCTACCATAAATCACCTACCTAGCATAAGTACTGTGTTTCAGCATTTTCGCGATATAGCTAGAGTACTTAAGCGATACGGCTTGTACATTGTTGATGGTATCTATCAAGGTGCTAAAACATGTGAGGAGTGGGAAGTATCCAATGACGTAAAGACGTATAAAGTCAGATGGTTTACCGAAGCAGTTAATGGATTTAAGGCCATTGATAGAGTTGTAATTTACCTGAATGATAGGGTAATTCTTTCAGATACCATAGAACTCACGTACCTAAGTAAGGATGTAGCTACTGAACTAGTTAGGAATCAGATCTTCAAGAGTACTATGTTCCTTAAACCATTCACACTTAAGGAGTTACAGGAACCTAGAGGTAGAGTGTTCACCGTGTTCATGAGGTAGCTTAGCGGGTTCATTAAGGTAGCTATATCTTCCAGATAACCTCACCTGTCTTAGCTAACTCAACTTGGTACAGATATATTCCATCAAGTACTCCAGGACCTCCCTCTCTACCATGTGGACAAGGTCTGTTCTTACCTCTTAGGCGTACTGCGTTGTGTATGTTTGCTGCTGTTTGACTGACCTTCTCGATATCAATACCCTCGATTATGACTTCATCCTTCTCCACCTTAACCTTAACATCACCCACTATCTTAGCTACCTTCTTATCCTTCTGACCAAGGAAATTCTCTATGATAACCTTGTCACCTTCAACCTTTACGCTCATTGGAAAGTGTGCATAGACTATTTTCATTCTATATCTGAAGCCCTTAGTTACTCCGATTATCATGTTCTTGATGTGCTTAGCTATTGTGCCTATGAGTGCTCTTTCACGTTTCTTAGCGAAGTAGCACTCAACGATTACTGTATTCCCTTCCTTTCTTATGGTGACTGGTTGCTTTGAGAAGTCCCTAACTAATTCACCTAGTGGGCCCTTAACCCTGACCACATTATTCTCTACAGTTACCTCAACACCTTCAGGTATCTTAACCTCCTCGGATACATACGGTATCTTCATGACCTATCCCGAGAGACATGCCTAAATCCCCCTAATTAACTTACTTCACTACAGTCGATGTTACTCCCGAGCTGAGTGATTGTCTTAGAGATGTAATGAGAGGTCTTAGCTGTGGCTCCTCTTCAAGTGCTTCGAGTAAATGCTCGTCACCAATAATGAGCTTCACTCTACGTGTCCTCCCATATCTTCCCAAATTAACGACCTTAGCCTCAACAAGGCCAAGCAACTCTAGCTGAGCTAAAATATCACTGACCCTCCTCTGAGTTAAAGGTGTAACACCAATACATGAACAGACCTCACAGTACGTACTATATACATCACCGG
>CAZYGV010000067.1:0-3462 GCA_964647155.1 uncultured Thermoproteales archaeon
GTGATCTTCACATCAGCACTACTCGCAAACCTACAGCTACTAACACAGATCCTGTGGTCAAAATATAACCCGGACAACACTAACCCAATACTGAACTGGATAGCTAAGTACGAACTAGTTGGAGGTACAAGACCAAGACCACTACCTGGATGCCTAGCATACTACATAACCTCACCAAGGTCACAGCTAACCTATGACCCAGTACAGATAGTTATCTACGCGATAGTATACATAGGTCTATGTGTACTATTCTCGAAGCTGTGGGTTGAATTAGCTGGTATGGATCCTGAGTCACAGGCAGAGTACATGGTTAAGTCAGGACTGACAATACCTGGTTTCAGACACTCACAGAGGATTATAGCGTACTACCTCAGTAAGTACATACCTGCATTGACGGTCGCGAGCGGTATACTAGTGGGTGCTATTGCTGTAGTAGGTGATGTACTGAGAGCATTTGCTACAGGAACAGGAATTCTACTACTCATAGGTATTCTAGAGCAGTACTATGCGATACTAGTTCGTGAGAGAGCTATGGAGATGTATCCATTCCTAAGGCGCTTACTGGAGCGTAGATAAGTTAGGTGTTTAGCATTAGTCTGTGAGTAAGGGTAATTAGGGAGTAGTACCTTAGAAGCACCTAAGGTGGTAGCTAGTTAGATGCCCTACCGTATTACTCACCTTGAGACACTAAAGAAAAGGATATACGTAGAGGTTGATGAGCTAGATAACGTATTCATAGTGCTTGAGAGTAGAGCTAGGAAGTTACCGACATCCAAGAACGTGATCAAAACTCTTCAGAGATTACTTCGTGTACTTAAGTGGATTGAGCCAAGTATACGAATTCTACATAGAGGTCGTGAACTAGAATTGAAGGAGTATCTGAGACACGTAGTTACACCTCATGACATAGTACCTGAGACCTGCAGTAGATATGTGAAGGTAGCTGAGAAGATACTCAAGCTATATGGAGTTGATAGAGTTAGGGAATTTCTCGAATGTAATTGCTTTGTAGTTGATGCTTGTGCAGCATTCATGGGGAAGGTACTCAAGGCACTAGCTACTCTCTCTGGTGCATACACAGTAGTCAGGGTAGTGTCACGTGATTGCACAGATTTCGAGGTATTGAGGATAGCTAGTGAACTCGCTAAGCAGTACGGTAACTGCGTACTAATTACCAGAGATAAGTGGTTTATCGATAAAGCTGCCTCAGACATCAATGTAGTTTTCATCAATGTACCAAATACGGAGGAGAGTAACCTAGTTAGAGCATTTACTGAGTTACTTGCATGTACTTCGAAGAGTTAGCTACCTAATTTATGGAGGAGATTTTAAATTGTGTAGCACCTCAGCTATGTGTGAGGTGTTGAGTGTGGGTGGTAGACAAAGAACAACTATCTTCATGACTGATGAAGAGAAGAAGCAGAGAATTGAAGCTAAGAAGAGGGAGAAGAGAAGAAGACCAATGTAGTGAGACATGGCTCATCGAGATGTAACTAGACCACTTAAGCCGAGACCTGAGATAAACTTCGCTATTCCATCATCTGTCATATCTGAAGCACCTGGACTTCGAGAGAAGACAAGGAAGATAGGGTACATAGGTAGAGCAGCAGCAATCTTCAGAGTAACGGAGGTAGTAGTGTACAGAGATGATAATCCAGATAACGAGTACCTAGTGTACCTAGTGTTGTCATACATGGAAGTACCACCATACATGAAGAAAGCACTATGTCCAAGAAGTAACCTACTCAAGTACGCAGGACTACTACCACCACTAAAGACACCACACCACGTATGGCCGCACATCTTCAATACTAAGTTCAGAGAAGGTATTGTCAGAGAATCTAGAGGAAGCTACTCAGTAATTGATGTAGGTCTTGAAAAGCCTGCTATCGTACAGCAGAGACTGCAGGTAGGTTCTAGGGTTACCGTGAAGCTTGTTAGGGATGAAGGTAGGTTCTACGTAGCTAACTTAGTGTCTAGAGATGAGGTTGACCTGTACTGGGGGTACGTAGTAACTAGGTACTCGAGTATGAGGTCCATGATTGAGGATGTTAGAAAGAGGTACGACGTAGTCATAGGTGCTTCGAAGAAGGGTAAGCTAGTTAATGAGCTTGAAGACGAGCTCATTAAACGGTTTAGAGAAGTGAGTAAAGTACTCGTAGTATTTGGTGGACCTAGGAAGGACATAGATGAAATTGCTTCTGATGAGGGATTTGACCTATCTAAGTACTGTGATTACATACTCAACTTCATACCTAGACAAGGAACAGAAAGCGTAAGGACTGAAGAAGCTATCTACGCAGTAATGTCAATACTTAATTACCTAAGAGAAAAAGCTACACAACAGTAGTGGATCCACTGTAGGAAAACTCTTTAAGGGGTCTGTTATTGATTTGACGAAGTTCCTGAGGTAGGTAACAATGGTCAAGGACCATAGACCACGAAGAGGTTCAATGGGATTCTACCCAAGGAAGAGAGCAAAGAGCATAGTAGCTAGAGTAAGGACCTGGGTAGATCCACTTATCGGAAAACCAATGCTACTTGGATTTGCAGGTTACAAAGCAGGAATGGCACACGTAGTCATGATAGAAGATAGACCAACAAGCCCACTCTACGGAAAGGAGATTGTCGTACCAGTCACGATAATCGACTGCCCACCACTCTACGTATGTGGAATAAGGTTCTACAAAGCAACACCCTACGGGCTACTAACGATGACAGAGGTATGGGCAAACAACATCAAGGAAGCACACCCAGACGTAGAAAGAGTAGTGACACTACCTGAAAAGCTAGAATTCAACATAGATGAGGTGAAGAAGAAGGTACTAGACAACCTAGATGTAATTGAGGAGATTAGAGCAATAGTAGCTACGAGGCCAAGACTATCCGGAATAGGTAAGAAGACTCCAGAGGTATTCGAGATACCAATTGGTGGAGTACTGGATAAGGTGAAGCTAATCGAATACGCCTTCTCAATACTGGGCAAAGACATAAACGTAACAGATGTCTTCAAGGAGGGTTGGTACGTAGATGTAATATCGATAACGAAAGGTAAAGGAACAGCAGGTGTCATCAAGAGGTTTGGAGTTAAGGAAAAGCCAAGGTGGCATAAACACAGGAAAGGTAGTAGGAAGATAGGTTCAGTAGGACCACAGAAACCAGCAGTCATGTTCACAACACCAATGGCAGGGCAACTGGGGTTCCACCAGAGAACAGAGTACAACAAGAGAATACTCAAGATAGGTCTAGACGGTAGTGAAGTAACACCAGCAGGAGGATTCAAGCATTACGGAGTAATTAAAGGACCATACGTAGTGCTAGCAGGATCAGTACCAGGACCACCAAAGAGATTAGTCAAGATGAGATTCCCAGTTAGACCAAGACCAAACCTCGTTTGGGACAAACCACAGGTACTCTGGATAAGTACTAAACCAATTACGGAGGTACCAGCAGTATGAGCTT
>CAZYGV010000067.1:3562-6692 GCA_964647155.1 uncultured Thermoproteales archaeon
CTATGGGATGACGTAGAGAGAGCACATGACAGAATAAGGATAAGAGCAGGTAAGGGCAAGATGCGAGGAAGAAGATACACATGCCCAAGAAGCGTACTCGTAGTTATAGGACAGGATAGAGGAATAGTGAGAGCAGCTAGAAACCTTCCAGGAGTAGACGTGGTGGAGGTCAAGCTACTGAATGCAGAGCTACTAGCACCAGGAGGAGTACCAGGTAGATTAACCCTATGGACAGAATCAGCACTAGAAACCCTGAGAAGAGAGAACCTCTTCATGTGAGGTGAGTAACGTGACAGGAGTAGACCCATACAAGATAATCATAAGACCAATACTGACAGAGAAGGCCCTTAGACTAGCTGAGAGAGAGAACAAGGTAACATTCCTAGTAGCGAGAGATGCAACCAAGAAGCAGATAAAGGAAGCAGTCGAGAAGCTACTCGGAGTCAAGGTGGTAAAGGTAAATACACTCATAACACCGAGAGGAGAGAAGAAAGCATACGTCAAACTAGCACCAGAGTACAAGGCCTTCGACATACTATCCAGAATGGGAGTACTGTAGCAGAACACAATCAACTTTTTAGCACAAATCCCACACCTCACCTAGGGATACC
The DNA here is from genome assembly GCA_964647155.1 of uncultured Thermoproteales archaeon. GTDB lineage: Archaea > Thermoproteota > Thermoprotei > Thermoproteales > B15-G16 > B15-G16. The sequence goes on from CAZYGV010000067.1 coordinate 4,174, forward strand.
TCCACATGAGATTGACAACAGTCCACATTAAGGTGAAGAATCCCTGGACTGGAACTCCCCGTGAAATCGAGTTAATAGTTGATACAGGTTCACTACTGACCTGGATTAGAGGTGAGATCCTAGATCAGTTAGGTATTCAACGGAGAAGACGAAGAAAGATCAAGACAATTTCAGGACAAGTAATCGAGAGGTGGACAGGACTCGCAACCATTGAGTACGAAGGACATGAAGCAGATGTCGAGGTAGTATTTGCTGAGGAGAGTGATGCACAGGTCCTCGGCGTAATAGCACTAGAGAGTCTCGGATACCGTGTAAATCCAGTAACAGGAAAACTCGAGTACATAGGCTACATAGCTTACTGACAACCAAATTACTTCATAACTAGTTCCCTAACCCTCTTCAAGTACTCTCCAGCCCTCTCCACAAGCTGTCTATGCTCATCCTCCTCATACATAAATCCATAGAAACAAGCACCATGAAGTCTATCTTTAACATCAATGAAGTACTGAGCCCAAGAAGTAGCTTCATCCACCATAACTCCAGCCCTAAGAAAAGCCTCCATAACGAACTTCCTCCAAGAAACACCCTTAGGCGGTACCGTACGTCCCATGTACTTGAGAGTTAAGGCCATAGTAGCACTCTTAACAGCAGCCCAAAACTTCTCAGCAGCATCATGGTAATCACCCCTAGATAGAAGCTCTTGACCACACCTAAGGTACGTACTAGCAATCTCAAGTAACTCCTCAACAGTAGTCATCAATTCAGAGCACCAGAGTCAACTCTAAATACCCTAGCACCTTCACAACGTAACTAACGTATTGACGAAGCTATCCATAACCGCAAAACCTTTTTGTAACCTCACACACGACGAAGGTACAGAGTATAGTCAGTAGGTGGTGAGTAGTGGGTAAGAGAATACTCGTACAGCGAATGGGTAGAGGAAGCCCAACATTCATATCACCAAGCTGGAAGAGAGTAGGACCAGTCAAGTACATACCAATCGACGAGAGACAGCTAACAGGAGCCATCAAGGGAAAGGTAGTGGACTTAGTGCACGACCCAGGTAGAGGAGCACCAGTAGCAGTCATCAGGCTAGAAGACGGTAGGGAGATGCTCATGGTAGCACCAGAGGGCATGTACATAGGACAGGAAATCGATATAGGAGCTAAAGCACCACCAAACGTAGGAAACGTACTACCACTCTTCGCAATACCAGAAGGAACCATGGTATGTAACGTAGAGAAGAGACCAGGAGACGGAGGTAAATTCGCAAGAGCAAGCGGAACCTACGCAGTAGTCCTAGCACACAACAGAGAGAAGAACAAGACAGTCATACAGCTACCAAGCGGAAAGACACTAGAAGTAGATTCAAGAGCAAGAGCAACCATAGGAATAGTAGCTGGAGGAGGAAGAGTAGAGAAACCATTCCTCAAAGCAGGAAAAGTCTACCACCTAAGCAAAGTAAAAGCATGGAAATGGCCAAGAGTAAGAGGAGTAGCAATGGGCGCCTACGCACACCCACACGGAACAGGAAGAAGAAAACGCCCCGGCGGATCAACATCAGTACCACGCACAGCACCCCCAGGTGCCAAAGTTGGCTTGATAGCTCCAAGAAGAACTGGCAGAAAGCGCGGTGTAACAAAGCAATAATAGTAAATTTGACATATTTAGTATTGAAGGTCTTGACGATCTGACCTCATAGCCTTTTCGAAGGTCTTCCTAATTTGGCATTCACTATAATGTCTATGGTACTCGATTCTCAATTTATACTCTCTCCAACAGAATGGACATATCCATACCCTGAAGCCTTTTTCAGCTTCCCTACAGTACTTGATAAACACTCTATGTTTTAGCTCAGCCCATAACTCAATGCTGTAGCCTTTCCTCAACCTCTCTAATAACTCTCTATGACCTAGAGCTCTATCCACATACTTAGGATTTTTAATTACAGGATCGAGATACCTAAAGAAATTCACCACAGCTACCTTTCTTACCAGCGTGAGAACTCTCGTTCCTGATTTCTTGACCTCCACATACACTCCGTCCTCAATACCAAAATTATGAAGAATTCTCTTGATAACTTCAATTAACCGCTCATTCTTCTGTGCTATCAGAACCCTCAGTTGCCAACCTAAGGTACGACCATCCTCGCTCTTAGTACTATACCGAAGTTTACAGGATCCCTCAGCTTCATAGAACCCCTCCAAGAACTTACTTTGACATGAGAGAGGCCACTCAAGCACACACTCAGGTCTAGCACGTACCTCTAAAAGCAAGTCTCTCATTTCTCGTGAACATGCTTCTACTCTGTAAAGTGGTAGTTTTAGTGTGTGATCTCTTGTTTCTCTGAAGTTTGGTTTCAGTCCTACTTCCTGTAGTGCTCTATAGACTTTCTCTGCTAGTGCTCTATCTCTAACACTTATCCCTACTCTGTAGCTTCCTCTAGCTCTATCTTCTCTCACATATCCATCTCCGAGAAGTACTCCGAGGAGGTATGCTATGGTTTCTCGTTTACTCCA
>CAZYGV010000068.1:0-6688 GCA_964647155.1 uncultured Thermoproteales archaeon
TTGATGACCTCATCTTACCCTTACGTAACTTCACTTCAATACTTAGCTTCTCAATTCTCACCTCCTTAATAGATGCTCTAGGTTCTATAAGCTTGATAGCTTCCTTAACCTCATCCTCATCCACTCTAGGTAACTTCTCAATACACTTATTTGGACATTTAATGCAATTTCCTGTAATGTAGCAGAGACCAGCACAGGGTACTTCAGCAACATACGCATTAGCGCAACACGATGAGGGAAATACTATGAGACCTCTCTCCTTAGCTATCTCTATAGCCTTCGCTTTGAGATCGCTACTCCTAATTGGTATTTGCTCTCTCTCCATGATCTTTGGTGCTCTTTTAATGATCTCACCAACATCAATACCCACACGTTTCAGTCTATGAATTATGCTCTTAGTAACCCTCAGTGTTCCTGGAACAATACCAATAGCACCTGCTTGTTTCGCTTCATTGACGATGTCATCTAATTCTCTATCAGTTATCCCAGGTATTATTGGTCTCAGGAATAGAACTGGCTTCAAGCCTATACTTCTCAGCTTTTTAATGGTTTCGAATCTAGACCCAGGAGGAGAAGCATTAGGTTCTAAGATCTTGGAGTACTTAATTGTAACTATGGTGATTAGTGGACTTATCGGTGAGGAAGTTGTTAATTTCCTCAATTCATCGAGTACTTGATCAGGTATGTACATCTTGGTTGAGAACTGTATTGGATTACCCATGTATTCACTGATGACCTTCATGTATTCGAGAGTTCTTCGTACTAAATTTGGTAGGAATGGTTCTGTTACACTTCCGAAAGCCATGAAGGTACCTAATCTACCCGGTACAACGTAGGGATTTAAGAGGAGAGCATACAGTAGCTCAATGCCTGAAAGTGGATAGGGTCTAGCTTCAGTAAATGTGAACCCCATATCCTGTATGTAGCAGTAGAGACACCTATTCGTACACCCAATACCTACGTGAACTGTCATGCCACAGGGTCTAGGTCTTCTTCTTGCATGTCCATCCGCTTCCACCTTCCTCAAGTCGATACCGGCACTTTGGAGTATGTTCTTCACCTTCTCTCGTAGATATAGCTTTTCCCGTAAGTACTTGCTACAGCCCATTATCCTCTCAAGACGAGAACACAAATACACATTTAATACCTATTCACCTTCACTAGTATCAGGAATTAGTGATATGATGAATGGCCCACCTACTGACTTGATGAGGAACGGCTCTTAGCTGAGTACTCCCCGTGGTGGTCATTACATGTATAGAGATTTACCACTTAGCTTCTTCAATAGGGTTATTGGTCCTATACCTGTTGTCTTGATCTCAGTAGGTTACTTGAAAGGGAAGAGGAGTATCATGCCGTGTACATCTGTTGCTCCAATATCGCTGACACCACCTTACATTGGTGTTTCCGTAGCTAAGACGAGGTATACCTGTAAGTTAATTCGTGAGCTAGGTGATTTCGTTGTCAACGTCCCTACGTGGAACCTCACTAAGTTGATTGCTGAGTTAGGTATAGTGTCTGGATCTGAAGTCGATAAGTTTGAGCAATTTAACTTAACACCTCTCAAGGCTAAGAAAGTCAAGAGTCTTAGAGTTGGTGAAGCTATTGCGTGGATTGAGTGCTGTGTTGAGAAGTCTCTTAGCGTTGGTGATAGGGTTTTCTATATTTCGAGAGTAGTTGCTGTGTACGCTCGTGAGGAATGTAGCTACAATTTCGGTGTTAGGTGGTTTAGTGAGAAACCTGTACTGTATCTAGGTGATCTACTTTTTGCTACAGGATTTACTGAGTACTACCAGTGTTGTGGTGTAGTGTATCGTAGATAAGCTGCTCAAGTAATCTCAATTTTGATTCAACACTATTTCTCAGCTCTTTAAGTAGTTGCTTTCCTCTATCAGTTATCCTGTAGTACTTCCTACCTGATGAGTTAATACAGAATCTCTCTACGTACCCTCTCTTCTCCAATTCGTATAGTACTGTGTAGAATGTACTTAGTGTAACATGGTCTTTTAGTACTTGACGTACTCTAGTAAGTATTTGGTAGGGGTACATGGTTTCTCTCTCAAGTAATCTAAGTATGAGTAATCTTATAAGTACTGAGGTCAAGGGTCTAAGTACTTCCTTCATCCTGATCCCTGTTTACCTATTGAGTGTTCAAAGTATATTAAGTTATTACCCTGAATCAAACTGCTCCTCCTCACTTACCCTTTTAGACTTGGATGTGACTACGCTTTTAAGTTCACATGCACACGCTGTGTAGGGTGTTAAGAATGTCCAGTGTAGGTATTAGGGAGATATCTGCTAGAGCTACTAGAAGGGTAGGTGCTCACTCACATATTAGAGGTCTAGGTGTTGAAAATGGTAAGGTTCTTCCCGTAGGTGATGGGCTAGTTGGTCAGATAGAGGCTAGAGAAGCTGCTTGGTTAATTGTTCAGATGATTAAGGAGGGTAAAATGGCTGGTAAGGGTATTCTCATCGTCGGACCACCAGGTACAGGTAAGACAGCTATAGCAATAGGTATCGCTAGAGAGCTAGGTGAGGATACACCTTTTGTAGCTATATCAGCTGCTGAGATATATTCTGCTGAGATTAAGAAGACTGAATACCTCATGCAAGCAATGAGGAAAGCAATCGGTGTTAGAGTTAGAGAATTTAGGAAAGTGTACGAGGGTATGGTCGTTAAGATCGATTACGAATGGGCTTCACACCCGTACAATCCATACTACAGGATACCTGTAGGCGCTAAATTAACTCTCAAGACCAAGAGCGAAACTAGGACATTTAGTGTGGATGAGGATATAGCTCAGCAACTACTTGAACTAGGTATTTCAAAGGGTGATGTCATTTGGATTGATGCTGAGACAGGCAGAGTCGTTAGAGTAGGTAGGTGTAAAGAAGCTGAGGTCACATATGATATCGAGTACAGGAGAAGAGTACCACTACCTTCAGGACCTATCCTGAAGGAGAAAGAATTTGTCTACACCGTTACCCTACATGAACTAGACATGAGAAGCTATCAAGCTGGTTCACTCTTCGGCTTAATATTCGGTCTAGAGACAAGAGAGATACCAAGTGAAGTTAGGAGACAGGTAGATGAAAGAGTGCGTAAGTGGATTGAAGAAGGTAGAGCTGAATTGCTACCTGGTGTACTATTCATAGATGATGCGCACATGCTGGATATAGAGGCATTTACCTTCCTCTCTAGAGCTATGGAGAGTGAGCTGGCACCAATAATAATACTCGCTACTAATAGAGGAATAACGAAGATACGTGGAACAGATATCGAAGCACCACATGGAATACCTCTAGACCTTCTCGATAGATTGATCATAATTAAGACCAAACCGTACACAGAAGATGAGATTAGGGAAATCATAAAGATAAGAGCTAAAGAGGAGGATGTACCGTTAAGCGATGATGCACTACAGGCACTAACTGAAGTTGGTCGTAGTAGGAGCTTGAGGTATGCACTGCAGTTGCTCACACCAGCATATATACTAGCTAAGCAAAGAGGAAAAGATGTAGTTACAAGAGATGAGATTGAGTACGTGAAAAAGCTATTCGTAGACGTACAGGAATCAGTTAGATACCTCAAGGAGTTTGAGGAGAAGTTCCTAAGGTAACTCTACGTTTAGTAATCCTCCAGATGATTTTAGCTAGTAAACTGAAACCAACTATAAGAGCTATTTGCCCTAAATCAATCTTCCAGACTTTCTTCACATTGTATACAAGTGGCAACACTACAATGTGAATTCCAAGATTAGCTAAGACCTGTAGGTACATGTAGTGAGCTATAGCAGTTAAGATGGAGGTTAGTACTAGTAGCACCTCAATTTCGCTCTTCTGAGCAATACCATACAGCACAGCTACAACAACCCATATCAGTGAAGATAGCAGTGCTCTTCTCCAAGCTACTAGGAGCTGTTGTGGTAGCTCATGTGCTCTAGTTACCACCGTTATGCTATACTCTACCTCAAAGTTTGGGAGTACCAGTACTATAGCTAGTATAGCTATGAAGATCAAAATGATGAGGCAATACCTAACTAGCTTCAAGTCCGTCACCACCAATACATAAGAGCCATAGTTAGAGCAATTGAGAATACGAGTACAGATGCGAGATAGCTAGAGATCAATACCTTTAAGTAATTCAACACTCTACTACTCATTCTCCCTTCAAGAAGTGAGAAGAGAGCTTGACCACCATCAAGTGGATGAATAGGTAATGCATTTACTAGCGCTAGTGCCATATTTATCTCGTACATCCAATACAGTATTGAGATGTGGACCCTATCCTCTATCACTATACCGATGAATCCTCTACTGGGTATTGCTGGGTGCTGCACTAACTTCAGTATCACCGTCTCAATACCACTACTTCTCAGTACCTTGAGTGTGATTTCCATACCAGGGTGAGTATACGCCATTACGAAACCAACGTGGTAGCAGTCTAGTAACCTAATACCCTCAATCTCTAGAAGTACATCTCCAGGTCTTAAACCTGCATTAGCAGCTGGCGTATTCGGTACTACGTTAGTAATTACGACCCCGGCATAGCTTGGTAGAAGTGTGTAGATAATAGCCAGTGCAGCAGCTGCTAATAGAGCTACGATTATATTACCCAGTACACCCGCACCATAGACCATGAGCTTATGCTTTAGAGGTCTTTTCTGAAGCTCCTTCTCATCTATCTCAACAAAACCACCGTACAAGAGGAATAGTACAGTAAAGAGTCCGCCTGATTTCAACGGTATGTTATAGTATCGAGCTATTGCAGCATGGAATAGTTCGTGAACTACGATACCTATGTAGATCGCGGGTAACATCATGAGCAAAGTTTTTCCCGTAACCGTGATACCTGGTAGTAGTGGTATCATGGGTATGAATGCTCCCTGCCTGACAGCACCATACCTCAATAATGAGTTTATAGCTTTCACCAAGTTCATGTGAATTATGTACACCAACGAGGGTATAGGAAAGAGTTGCTGTGGTGCCAATTGTGGAGGTACATAGATAAATGTTGGAGCCACAAAACCACACCACATAAGGACGAATACCGTGATAACACTAACAAATGCAATACCTCTCCAGAGAGGTCTACTCCTTGTAACTATGTAATCTACCATCCTAGTGAATAGACTTAGCTTAACAAGGAGCATGGTAAAGTACTTAATTTCAAGACCATACGAAGTAAATCTCTCTCTCCAAAGTAGGTATAGACCAAGTACGAAAATCCATAGTATTACCGCTACTGCGACTTCTAGACCAATCATCCTAGATCACTACCTCAAAACCTGTCCCAGGTACCATAGTACACCTCAGAAAATCTCTATTGACCTTCTTAATTAAGTACTCTCTAACCCTTCGTGAGGTACAGTGGAGAGGAATTACCGCTACAGCACCCAGCTTACGGAGACTAGACACTATATCACGCACACAATACTCATTGAAGCATACATGAAAACCACCAATTACGAGAGGTCTATTTTCAAGTACACTTTCGATTCCTCTAAGCAGCGTAGGTAAGTCCACCCTAGAACAGCCAACAAACACGAGATCTAGCTTAGGTAGGTGGACAACATACACAGTCTCAGGATATGGCTTAAGTACTGTATACGCATGAATTCTCGTGTCTACTCTAGAGATCCCTGTTGCTAAGTGTTTAATCCCACGTAGTGTCGTGGATATGTAGTTCATTGGTATGTAGATCTCAAGTTCGCTAAGCTCCTTGAGTAACTTAGGTAGAGAACCCGTGTGCTTCGCGAGAGGACAGGTTACCAACACTTTCTCTATATGATGAATTTCGATACCAAGCATAGCACTGTTCCATGTAAGTACGCTATAGAGCGGACCAGTATCTATTAGTAATTTTTCGTCATCCAGTTCTAGGTACAGTGATAATCCACTACAGGGTACTGTAAATCCACGACAGTACTCATCATCTACCAACACAATTAGCTTTACCATTCAACTAAATTGACCTGAAAATTACTTATAAACACCTCTTTCGAGTAGTCAAAGAGGTGATTTCCATGAAGTTACCTGTACTCAAGAGGTACGGAACTACCCTTATGACGTTACTAGCAATAGCCTTTCTCAGTGCTGTATTACCGCCAAATCTATCTTGGCTACTAATCATACCGTTTATAGCCTTCATGGTATTTACCATGGGTCGCGGAGCAGTTAGAACAGCAAAGCAAATTCTTGAAGTTAGTAGGGGTAGGAAGTTGCTTGAGTATAGTAGGGAGGAGCTTGATGAGGTTAAGAAGTATGATCCATTCTTGCTGGAAGACCTGAGGAAGCAGACCACCGTGCTGCTTGTATCGCTAGTACCACTAGCTATAATCTTCCTATACTTTTACCTCGTCAATACACTGGGTGTCATAGCTTACTTAATGAGGAGTTTTACATCTGCTTTAGATAATGAAATTCTCGGTAAGTTCTTGACCTACCTGGTTATCTATGGTACTATGTTCTTGATATCGATGACTATAAGCACATTATCCATGAGGAGAGTTGCTAAAGAAGGTACATTGCTAATACCTAGTAAGTACGTGATAACGACTAGCGGTATAGTTATTGACGATAGGGTTTCTCTATCATTTCCGCTGCAATGTGATGTTGTCGTTATTAGTCGACGTAGGAGATTCGTTGAACTCCATGTTAGATCAGCAGCAGCTTTCGGTATGCAGAC
>CAZYGV010000069.1:0-6590 GCA_964647155.1 uncultured Thermoproteales archaeon
GTATAGTCCTAGCATCTTGTACTTCTTGCTTAGGAATAGGTTGAGTACTGTTAGGAATCCTTGTAGGTATGGTTGCTGATCAATTACTAGCTGTACGTAACCTTCCTTCAAACCTTTGATTGATCCTGGTGTTAGGTCAAATCCAATTACTAGGATCTCTCCTGGCTTCTTACCTAATGCCTTTAAGTAGTCTGCTGCAGCAGCTGTTGTACCACCACCATCGAAGCATATGAGTACACAGTCTGGGTGCTTTGCTAAGTAACCTGCTACGTACGGTAGTCCTTCAGCGGGGCTTCCGTAAACAGCTGGTGGGTGTGAAACTCTATCCACTATTAGTCCAGCCTCCTTAAATGCATCTTCAACACCAATAGCTCTTAGAGCTCTTGCTGGCTGCTCCCAACTACCGGAGAATATTGCTACTCTAGCACCTGGCTTTAGTCTATCCTTGAATTTCTCTAGTGCTGTCTTAGCTAGTATGTATCCTGACTTGTATAGGTTCTGACCAACGTATCCACAGAACCAGTACTTCTTCCTTAACTCTGGTATGTCTACGTTAGCTAGTGTAACGAGTATACCCTTCTTTGCTGCTTCTTCAAAGAGTGGTGCTAGTGCTTCATATCCTGGATGTCCCATCACTACGATACCATCTGGGTGTGCCGCTATTGCCTTCTTGAACTCAGCAACCATTTTATCTGGATCCCAACCTGTATGCACATACACTAACTTTATACCCAGTAGATCAGCTGCGTCCTTAGCACCCTTATATAGCCTTGCGTCGAATGGATCGCCAGCTGCACCACCGATCCAGTAGATTACCATTCCTTCACCTGGTTTCTTAGGCGGTGGGGGTACTGGTCTTAGGAAGTAACCAGCAACTCCGGCAACAATTGCTGTAACGATTATCGCCACTATGAATATAGATAGTGATACCTTTCTCTCCATATTGACACCTCTAGTGATCTTCGGGTATATAGTGTAATAATAGAGTCGATTTAAAGTTTTCCCAATCTATTGGTACTGCAAAATACAGTTATGGTGCTGCACCTCTCGTAAGCTATGAACTTTTGTACGTATGGTATGTTGATGTGTTTTCGAGAATATTGTAGAGCATATTAAAGCTGCGTAAACTCTATGCCTAACAACTTAGCTACTATCTTTATCTCTTCTACGTAATTCCCAAATGCCATCACTACGTGGTGTGAAGCTGCATCCTTGCTTACTTTCTTTGCATCATGTACCTTAATGCCAACAGCTATTCGACAGTGTACTGTATCCTGTGTCCACTTTATGGTTCCTGTAGTAACCCATATCGTGTCCATATCCCAATTCATTCCTGCTAAGGTAACGATTGTGTTTGCTGGTAATTCACCATATAGTGTTGAGCCCTTTCCCATAGCATGGTAGTCTCTCATGTACACACTACAGCTAGGTGCTATCATTGTCGTTGGTACCACATCATGATTTACTACTACAATGTTTTGCTCGATATCTACATGAGTAGCGTTCTCATTAAGATTACCCATGAGTACAGGACCACCAGAAACACCCATGAGTATAGCCATCGTAATGAGAGCAGGTATATCCGCTTCACAGCTACAGGGTATCCCATCATCTATGAGCAGTGAGTACGCAACACAAGGTACAAACTCTAAATCCGGTAATGCGGCACAGTCAACGGTAAGTGCGTTCGCATTGTACCTCTGCAGTAGTAATTTAAGTGCTTTATAGATCTTAGCATAGAGCGTTAGCTTCTTCTCCCTGTTGTCAAGTATTATGAACCTTCTTCTCCACTCTTCAACTATTGATTTCACATCTTCATCAGGTATCTCATCTATAGCTTTCACATACTCATCAATGTCTACTTTCTTGAACTCAGTACCGAATCTCTGCTTAAGGTAGTCAAAATCTATGCCTGGTCCTATGGCAACGCTGTGAGAGGGGTAGGTACCTATGTAGAGGACTCTCATTGTCCTGATAAATCTATAGGCTCTAAGTGCTCTAATGAGGGCTTGGACATCATTTACTCCCATGGGTATGAAGCGAAGAACTTTCGCATACTTTCTTAATCGGAACTTCGATATTCTGCCATGGATAGCGTACCCCCATGAATCCCACTCTGGAGCTATTGGCTTACCCAGCGCAGCCAGCTCATCCAATATACCATTATCTGCGAACCAATCACCACTATCATTAATGACAACTAGGTCTACATCATTAGGCACTTTACGTACATCATCTCTCTTCTCAATGATTATCGGTGGTAGAAGTTCTACTAGTCCCTGTCTCGCTAATGCTTCAAGACTGACATCACATGGTGAAGGTTCTTCACCTCTAATAACATCCCTAGGTTTCTTAGGTCCATGAACCCACGCATCTTTAGCTACGGGTGTTTTATCGCTATCCCAAATCTCGAGAGCTGACTTAAGCCTAATTGGTTGAACCTTCACCTTTACCTCTTTCACACTCATACCTACCACCCCTTATCTTCCTCAAGGACTTTCAATCCAAGTAAAGTAGCTAGTTCAGAGATTTCCTCCCGATAATCACCAAATACAATTACTCTATGCCATCCAGATCTCCATCTCCAATTCCTAACTATTGCTCTCGTATTTGTCTTTGCAATTAATTTTACAGAGCAAGCATGTGGTGAGTACTCTAGCTTTGTCACCTTAGCAGTGTGGAGTAGAATCAGTCTCTCTTCAGGTGAGAAACCAACTGCTGTCACTACTTCATCTGTAGGTAACTCCACGTATATTGATGCATGCTTTACTCCTAAATGTGCTGTTGTTATTATGTAGGGTACCTTCCTCTCATCGCCATACGGTCTTGTAGGTGCATAGCAGTGGTAGTACACCACTTCATCACTTACCTCATCGATAGCCACATCAACTATGAAGCTTGGTCTACCTGTCAGGTACTGGATAGCTAGGATTAGTGCTGCTGAGTAGGGATCTGCTTCACACACCGGTGCAATACCGTCATTCCACAACTCCATGTACCCTAGACATGGCCAGGCATCTATGAAACCGGAATTCCTCAATACTATGCAATCGATGGCTACTGCATTTGCTCTGTAGTCTTTTGCTGCATTTCTCAGAGCTATGTAAAGTTTAGCTGATTTCTTAACCTCATCGAGAATTTTCTCATCTACTTTCTTAGCTTCTCTAATCCACTTCTCAGCAACTTCCTCCATTTCCTCGGTCTTAACCTTTTCATAGTACTTCTCTCTAAACTCACGAACATCGAGTATTATGGGAGTTATACCGGTGATAGCTGTGATGCTCTTAATGGATGAGTATAGATCAATGCTTAGAGGGTACTCAAGCTCAACTAGCCATCTCTCGGCAGGACTCACTATAAAGAGAATGCGGGAATTCCTTAGCTTGTGAATGGTTGTTAGAAGTCTAACCTTTTTTAATACAACATCACTAGCTACGTCTCTTGCAGAGATACCAATTACAGGATAACCTTCTCCCCTAGCTCTAGGGTAATCGAGCAAGTACTCCCCGGATCCACCATATGTCTCAGCTGCTACGATAACTGGTTTACCACTTCTAAGGAAGAACCTTGCTAAACCTGCTATACAATTCAGTATGAACACTAGAAAACCAGTAGCCTCTGCTTCATCCTTAAGGACTTTCAAGGCATCCTCTGGCTTTTCTACATTATGGAAACTAAACTCAACGTCATGATATAGCTGCACTAGCTTATCTCTGACCTTGCTCTTGATATTACTAAACCACTTCTCAGCATCTGGAGGACCGCCAATAGCCCCAGTAGGTGGTGCTATGAAGATGACAGCTATCTTAGGTCTCTCCAGGGAATTTCACCTCTCGGAGATTAACCATGGTAGGTGATAGTATTTCTCAGTTAAAGCAAGCTTATCTATCTAGGTCTTTAGGTTAGTGTTAATTATGTAGGTAGTTATCTTTACTTCCAGTGTGGTGATTCTATGTTAACTAATACCAAGGTACACGAAGTTAGGTGGAATCCACTACTTCGACAGTGGATTATCGTTGCTGGTCATAGAGGTCATAGACCTTGGAGACCTGAAGAGAAGGGATTTTCTTGTCCATTTTGTCCAGGTGCTCCAGAGACTAAGGATTTGGGTGAATGGGATGTTATTGTACTACCGAATAAGTTCCCTGCATTAACAATAAATGCACCGCAACCAACACATGGAGCTACAGGTCTTTTCAAAGCTAGACGAGCAGTTGGTGTGTGTGAGGTAGTTGTTGAAACTCCAAGTCATGAAGGTGATCTCTGTGACCTACCTCTTAACCACATGAAGAAGGTTATTGATGTATTTACTGAGGAGTACCAGAGATTGGGATCACTTGAATTCGTGAAGTACGTTGCAGAGTTCAGGAACAAGGGTAAGGAGATTGGTGTTTCGTTAACTCACCCTCATTCACAGATCTATGCACTACCATTCATACCACCGAGGATACGCTGTGAGCTTAAGTCGTTTAGAAACTACATGAGGAAAAGAGGTAGGTGCTTGCTCTGCGATATCATTGACCTTGAGTATCGTGAGAAAGTTAGGTTAATTTATGAGAATAAGCACTTTGTCATCCTCCTACCGTACTTCGCTATGTGGCCATACGAAGTTCACATATACCCAAAGAGACACGTACAGGCCTTACCGGATTTAAATGATGAAGAGAGACTTCACTTAGCAGATGCTCTAAGGGTTGTTACAGCAATGTACAATACGCTCTTTGATCGTGATTTACCGTATATGATGGTGATACACCAGAAGCCAACAGATGGTAAGGACTACTCCTACTACCACATGCACATAGAGTTCTACCAACCCTATAGAGATCGAGATAAGTTGAAGTATGCAGCAGGTATTGAGTGGGGTTACTGGACATTCACGTACGATGGAGTACCTGAGCAGAAGGCTAGAGAACTTAGGGAAGCTTGTTGTAGGGCTCTAGAGAGGTTGAATCAGTATCTTGGTCAAGTAGTCGCCATTGGTTAATTGTAATTTTCAAAACCTAGTGTAGAGATGTTAGGTGTTTAGTATGCTCGTTGAGATGTTGAGGAGATTCAGAGAAGAGTTTGGTTACGATCCTCAGGTTGTAGTCTCATCGCCGGGAAGACTTGACTTCCTAAATACACATCAGGACTATAAGGGCTTACCTGTTGTTTCGGTAGGCGTTAATCTACGATCTTACTGTGCTATTTGTCGTAGGAAAGATAGTGTATGTAGGATTGTATCATTTAATCTGAAGGATGAAGGTGTTGAGTACGTAGATGAGTTTAATCTTGAGAAGCTAGAACTTAGAGAGGGTAGGTGGTTTGGTAATTACATCAGAGCAGCTATCATAGCGTTACGGGAGCAGGGTTATGAAATTTCTGGATTCGATGCAGCTATACTGAGTGAGGTGCCTATTGGTGGTGGACTTGGTAGTAGTGCTGCTTTTACGGTTTCATTTCTTGGCGCAGTGAATGAGGTATTTGAACTTGGTTTAGATAGGAAACAGATTGCGGAGCTAGCTTACCATGCTGAGCACGATATAATGGGTATACCCTGTGGTAGATTAGATCAGTATGGATCTGTATTTGGTGGAGTAATTAAGATAGAGACAAGGCCACCATACAGAGTTGAGGAGATACCCTTTAGAAGAGGCATCTTCGTAGTGCTTGACTCAGGTATTAAGCATAGTACAGCTGAGATACATCCAAGGAGACAAGCTGACATAGACCGAGGTTTAGAACTTCTTCTAAGGATGTCAGATCTACCTGAATCACTTAGAAGAAAACTCGGCAGGAAGTACTATGAACCTAAGTGGGAGGAAATTCGTGAGGAGGAGGTAAGACCATTCCTCGAGAGATTACCCGAAAAACCTAGAGCTAGAATACTTTTCACAATTAGAGAGCATAGATCTACTGAATTAGCACTTGAGATTATGAGAGGGAAGATACCAAATATAGACTACATCACCTCGATATTAGGCGATGAGTGGAGACAAGATGTAGAGAAGGCACTTAGATCTAGTGATCCCATACTTCACCTAATTGGTGTTATAATGAATCAGCAACATGCCTTACTTAGAGACCTCTACGACTTAAGCTTACCTGAACTCGAGAGAATTCGAGATGCTGCACTGAGTGCTGGTGCTTTAGGAGTAAAGATCTCAGGTGCAGGATTAGGAGGCTCACTAATAGCTCTCGCACCAAGTAAGGACATTGCAGAGCGGGTACTGAAGGCAGGTATCGAGGCAGGTGCTAAGAGGGGTTGGGTAGTGAATATTGATGTTGGATTGAGAAGAGATCTATGAACTACTTCAGTTTTAGGTATTGAGTTGAGATACCTACTCTCTCTATCACAAGCACAGTACCCTCTACACCTCTCGGTCTATACGCATTGTGCCACTCATCTACTATGTAGATTACACCTTCTCGCATAGGTACTTCTCTTATCTCCTTTCCATCAGGACTTATAACTAATACCACTGAACCTCTTACTAGGTAGAATAGCTCTGGAGCATCATGTTTCTCCAACCAAGTAATCTCCTCCATAGACGTAAACTCGGGAACGTAGATACCACATTGCCACTTATCTGCTTCTCGAAACACAA
>CAZYGV010000070.1:0-6444 GCA_964647155.1 uncultured Thermoproteales archaeon
CTAAGAGATTGGGTATTAAGTACTTCAAGTTAACTGGTGGTGAACCACTTATAAGACCCGACGTAGTAGATATTGTGAGGATCTTCAAGGTTAGAGGTCTTGGTGAGGTATCGCTAGTAACGAACGGGTACTACCTACCTAACTACGTTCGTAGCTTAGTTGATGCTGGTCTAGACAGAGTCAATGTCAGTATTCACTCACTAAGTAGAGAGAAGTACAGAGTTGCTACAGGTGTTGATGCCTTGGATAGAGTACTCCACGGTATAGAATTAGCTCTTGACCATGGATTGAGGGTGAAGGTTAATGTAGTTGCTCTACGAGGGATTAACGATAACGAGTTAAAACATATGATTAATTACTTCAGTGAGAGAGGTATTGATGTAGCTATCATAGAGTTGATTCCTCTAAATCTCAACCCTACAGTCTTCAGTAGGTACTATGTGAGCTTAAGAGATCTAGCACCTTACCTCGAGAAGATAGCTACTAAAGTCCTTAGAAGAGAACTTCACAACAGACCTGTATACGTACTCCCTACAGGGACAAGAGTCGAATTGATAATGTCTTACGGAAATCCGGAGTTCTGTTTACGTTGTACAAGGATAAGGGTGACTCACGATGCTAAGCTAAAGACTTGTCTCTTTCGGGAACCTGAAGTTGATCTAGCACCCGTACTCTACTCAAATCTTTCTCTTGAGGAGAAGGTTCTCGAGGTTATGAAGAGGATAGAGGTAGCTAATAAGTTGAGAAGACCATACTTCACGAGGTGAATGTGTATGTGCGTCAAGATGGTTGATATTAGTTCTAAGGAGGTTACCTACCGAGAAGCTATTGCAGAAGGTAGGATAAGACTTAGACCAAGCACACTGGAGCTTATCAAGAAGGGGCAGGTAGAGAAAGGTGACGTTATCTCAGTGGCGAAGATAGCAGCTATTCTCGCTGCTAAGAAGACTCCAGAACTAGTACCTCTCTGTCACCCGATACCTATAACGAGTGTTGACACCGATATTGAGATACGAGAGGAAACCTGTGAAGTAGTAGTTAGGTGTAGGGTCAAGGCCATTGCTAAGACAGGTGTTGAAATGGAAGCGCTCGTAGCGACAGCAATGGCGTTAATAGCGATTTGGGATATGGTCAAGAAGTATGAGAAGGACGAGAGTGGACAATACCCCTATACTGAGATCACGAGTATCAGAGTACTGGAAAAGCAGAAGAAATTCATGAACGTACAGAATACGTCCTAGACCACTATCTCCTTCTTAATACCCTTCAACTTATAGAACTCAACAATTTCCCTCAAGACGGAAAAACCAACCTGCCTGCTCTCAGCTATAACAGCGACGTGAATAGTGAAATCACCAGGCATCAACTCACCAAGTGAGAGAGCAGCTACAATAGAGCACCTACGTTCACTAGCTAACTTCCTACAAAAGTCCTCAAATTCCTTCACATTAATCTCCACACGAAGAGACTTAACGATCCTATCACCAACTCTCTCCTTGACAACACCTGTAAACGAAACAACACAACCTGAACCTCTAGTCAATGAGTAGACAATCCTATTGATCGCAAGCAAGTCCTGTACCCCTAACCTATCCCTAGTAAACACAAGACAGTTACCAACTTCCCAATGCTTAACACCACGAAGCAGAGCAAGGACATGCCTAGAGGTGTCGATGATTATCTCACGAAGAGCTAATGACACAGCTTCAGGACTACCTGGAACCACGTACACAATAGAATTACCGACAACACCAGCTATAGCCCGAGAGAGAACAGCTCTAACACCAACCTGTCTAAGCGATACATATCGAAAGTACTCACCAAAACCACTTAACTCCCTATCAAAGAGTGGCTTAACAGCCTCAACACTCACATCCCAAACACCAACACCAGTACCACCACAAACAACAACAACATCACCTAAACGACAACCCTCAACAACAGCCCTCCTAATCTCAGCAACATCATTAGGCACATAGAGCACTTCACTCAGCTCAACATCAGGAAAATCCCTCAACACTTCACGAACACAATCAGCAACTCTATCCCTTGAACGATCTAGATAAACAACATCACTAACAACAACCAAGACTAACTTCATTGAACTACCTCCTCAAGACCCCAACTAACAAACCAACTAAAAAACCAAGAGTTAGAGGACCTACAACCAAGAGCCCTAACACATGAAGGAACTTAAGCACAACGTCCTTGACCTTCACAGCATAAAGACCAAGCTCCTTCAACACCTGCTCAACACTACCACCAAGAGACCAAACATTGAGAACAGTACCAAGAACAAAAACAGCAATTAAAGCGAGTAAGTACTTAGCAACCCTAACCATTAGGTACCCAAGAGCAAAACCAAGAGCAAACTGAATGAGAGCAACAATCACTACACGAGGATTGGTGAGTACAGAGCTAAGTAACTCAAGAACCATGGTAGCACCGAGAAACTAAATAAATCAAGTGCTCAATATATAGGTAAAGCCAAGAGGATGGTGATAAACACCATGAAGAGACCAAAGAAGATAGATAGGAGATGTGAGATCTGTCCAATAGGACCTTCAGAATGCATTAGGAGAATAGAGGAGAAATACGGTAGAAGACCAATCAAGCTGAGACCTGTACACCCATGGACGTTAGACTGGTGTCCATACATAAGAGGTTTTAGACCACAGTCACAGGAGAAACAAATACAAAAGGTGTAGTACGTGTTCTCATACCTCGTAGTCAGCGATCACATAGCAGACGCAGAGAAGTTAATTAAACAGATAGAGGAGAGGCATCTACCGAGAACAATAGTCATAACACTACAGCAAGAGAAAACAGAGAGCACGCTAAGCACAAGCTCCCTACAACATAGGATCTGCATCCACACACTCTCACTGGATAGAGGCTTCATCAAATTACTAGCAGATGTTCTAGCAATAGTGAAGTCAGCAATAGAGCAAAACCCAGTACTCGACATACTGTGCACACCAGGCATACTAACTCCCTTACTCCTACTATCACTTGTAATCCTGCTACAGAGAGGCTACAAACCACTAGCTAAGATAACAATTATGGAGGAGAACAAAAAGCTAGAGTTCTATGTATGGCAGCTAGAGCACGTACTTAAGCTAAGTAGTAGATATACACCAGAACTAGCAATTAGACTCTGCAAATTCATTAGCAAATGGTCAATACCACTAGAAACAGAACTAGAAGACCTAGTCAAACAGGTAGAGGATTTAGGTCTAGGAAAAAGAGCGGGGAACATGCTGATACTCACAGATCTGATATACCTACTCTACGTACTTTCATCATAGAGAACTTGTAAGAACTTGTGTAGGGAGCCGAGGGCGTAGGGGCAAACCCCTGATTAGGGGTACCTTAGCCCTCGGCCCCCCTTCATACTAATGAGGCACTCCTTAAATACCTTGTTGTTTCGTGACAATTTTACGTATTTCATAATTACTACAGCTATTATCACTGTGAGGATTAGTGCTAAGGTTAAAGCTGCTATGTAGGTTATTTGCTTCGTCTCCTCTACTTTGTGTCTCTCTAATGCAGTACCTCTGTACTTTGTTTTTGTCGAGATCTCTTCCCTAATCTCAATTATTTCATCTAGATTTCTCAAGGTCTTCCTAATTATTGTGATGAGTACTTGAGAAGCTTCCTTACATACTTTCTCTACTTCCTCTTTAGATACTGGATTGTATACTTGGAAGTAGTCTTCCTTACCTTCACCACGATATATCTCGTATATTAGTGATAGTGCTCTTTTAGTGGGTTCTATGCCTAGGTAGGTCCACCAAATAGCTTCTCCAGAAGGAGCTGTTAGCACTACCCTTATACCTAGTGATGAAGCTACTTCATGAATCAATTCCCTAAGTACTTTGTCACGTACACTATTCTCATACGGTACTAATATAAGCTTAATACCTGAATGGAGATCGATATGGAGTACTACATCTCTACTCTCAACATACCTCATCAATGCTCTAGTCTCGGGTTCAGATGCTGGTTTAGGCCCTCTATACGTTACCGTACCATATACACATCTCTCTGTATACTCCGTTAACCAGTACTGTGGAAAGTTTCTGTTGAGATCTACGTACCTAGCATTGCATCTAGAGTATAGGAAGAGGAAGTTTGGTGGTTGAATTTTCGCACGTTCAACACCGTCAGGATTTAGCATTGGTATGAATGCTATAGCTACATTGCATCTAATTAGTTCTTCTCGAAAGCTTGTATTGTTCAGGACTAGAGAGCATAGTTTCTTAAGTGTGTATAGACAGGTAACTGCTGTGATAACTTCATCACCGTGAATGCATGCAGTAATCAGTATTGTGTAGCGTGCTCCAGGATTTAGCTCAACTACGTAGATTTCACGTCCGAGAACTGAGTGACCTATTACGTCAACATGAACTAAGTCCCGATACCTATGCTTTAGTTCCAGTACGAAATTCCTCAGTCTATACCAATCAATTAGTACGGAGTACTCACTAACTCTCCACTTTACATTAGTCGCAACGAGCTTTAGTCTCAGGATTTTACCATGAAGTCTAAGTACACCTTCCACAAAGATACCTGAAAACTCATCAAAATACATGACATCACTACCATTACTCAGCATCAAGCACCTAAGAAGTACCATTCGCTTACCATTAATTCTCGGAATACCCTTAACGGGGTAACTCACTTCACCAATCCATAAGACCTTAGTAACTACACCATAGACTCTAAACTTAGTCCCATTGTATAAAGCAATTGAGTCCCCTATACCCAATCCCTTCGGTATAGCTAGAGGATAGAAGTACCAAAGTAACTTACCTGAAAAGGAACTAAATGTACGTGACCTCAGGTTTAGAATACCTGAGTAACTCTCAATCACGCGACCTGTATGTGCATTCACAAGATACATCAATACATAGAGGAGCGGTTCAGAGAAGTACCTAGGTGGCTGCTCAGTAATCAATACAAGCATGTATTCATCCGCACTATACATGACTACGATACCAGGACCCAGATCGATGCTAGGAACACAGTCCTCAACCACAGTGTCGAGTGAATACTTTTCACTACAGATAGTCAACTCAGTAGCACTCACACTGAGCACAAGGACAAGAAACAACAGAGCTAGAGTGGGTAACGAGTTGAATCTCAAGATACTTCACCTGAATCTAATTCAGCTGGGAAGTACTTATCCATAGCGTCAGATGGAGATACAGAGAAAACCACTTTCTGGAGTATAGCACAGTAGTGATGAGCGCAGTCAACACTGATGAGTGATGTATGCTAGGTCCTCTGAACACGTAACACATTAGTTACAAACTCCTTATAGCTTTGATCTCTCTCAAGGATTATCATGTACCTACGATCCTCAATACCTCGAACTAAATCAAATACAGTAATCCTTCCACTTTGATCAAGAGCATAGAGCATTGGGTACCTAATCTCAGCTTCATCGAGAACACTAAACTCAAGAAAATTCTTAGAGAAACCAATCACCTCTTCAATAATGGAGATAGCATGAAGCCTATCAACTCCTAATCTTTCAACTACCTCCTTGCGAACAGCATCAACTTTCCTAACAGGTGATAGATGCGGTATCATGAACATTCTAAGAATTGAGGAAAGCGCTATGGACCTGAGAAAATTAAGTACCTTCGACCTATAGCACCCAAACTCCTCAACAAGATCGACATAGAGATCTCTAATCAGCGAAAGAACCTCAACACTCCGCAACATATCGCCAAAGACAACACATGGAACACACTCATCAATCTCACAAGCAATACCCTCAACATCAATCCCTCTACGAAGACAGAAAAGTACATACCATTTATCCCTCAACACCTTAAGAAGAGAGACATCAAACACTAAGTCATAGGATCTAGTAGAATTCCCACACCTAACAACATACTTGATACGAAGCAATCTATGTAGCAACACAGCGTACTTAACAACACGAATTCCATACTCCGTAAGTAAGCTACGTATAGAGTCCTCACCAACCCTGATAACTAAGTCCATACAACCACCAGCATTAATACATAGATCCCTACATCTAGTATTTACTACTACGCCATGTCACTGTAACGTATGTAATTTAGGGAACTTTTATATAATTCTTTTGTCATGGAACTAAAAAGTCAATGGGAGGAGGTAAATTATCCATGAGAAGTAGGAAAAATACCGCCTTGTCTAAAGTACTGGTTGCTGTAGTGGTAGCAGTAATCATAGTCGCTGCTATAGCATCACTGATACTACTGATGCCAAAGACACCACCAGCACCACCCGCAGCTAAGAAACCACCAGCAAAACCAGTAACTAAACCTGAAGAGAAGAAACCTGCTGTAGCACCACCAAAGAAACCACCAGCAAAGCCTGTCGTAGCTAAGAGGATCCTAGTCATAGCATATAAGAACGCTACGAAGCTACCTAAGGACAAGTTAGTAC
>CAZYGV010000071.1:0-6360 GCA_964647155.1 uncultured Thermoproteales archaeon
TACGTATGCAGAGGTCTAAAACAGAGAGCAAATCTACTGACTCCATGGATAGTCTTCAAAGACATA
This sequence comes from uncultured Thermoproteales archaeon, assembly GCA_964647155.1. Lineage (GTDB taxonomy): Archaea > Thermoproteota > Thermoprotei > Thermoproteales > B15-G16 > B15-G16. Next base: position 67 of record CAZYGV010000071.1, read on the forward strand.
AGAGTGGTGTGGAAGTAAGTCACTACCTCCTTGAACTACAGAAATCGTAGAGAGGACACCGAAGACGACTATCAATAGAAGTACACTGACCCCACTTACACCTAGGAACAATAAGTAGCAATGACATGACCTCCCATTCATTCTCAGTAACATCGCCAATTAACGACAAGAACTCCTCCCTAAATCTACTCCTTAACCTAAGCGAAAGCAAGTAACCAGGGGCAATACCTACATTCCTGAGAACAATAAGTAGATCCCTTAAGACAGGACACCTAACATTAACACTCACATCATTACCCCATAGCTGAAGTACGGAAGAGCAAATGAAGGTAAATAGCTGAGAAGCTAACTCAGAAACACCAGGAAAGCAATAGATAGCCCTCTCAATAATTCTAACTAACTCAGACTTAGGAACTAAGCTTCTCAATGTGAGGAACCTATGCAATTCAGCTAGAGTAGCTAACTTACTCTTCTCATCAATGAATGAGCTAACACGATCAATCACGTACCTACATAACACTACACAGAAATCAAATATACTCCGAATAGTACCCTCATCACAGCTCATAACGAAATCCCTAAACAACTTCACGGAAAGCGGAGCAGAATTACATGAAGAGTACATACGTACTAAGTTCCGCAGTTCACCTCGTAAACAACCAGATAAAATTAATGCCTCTAGGAAGGCTACAAACACCAGCTCACGAACATCGTCAGAAACAGCAGCAGAAATCAACTCACTACGGAGTTCAGAAACATAGTTAACACTTAACTTCTGAACAACGCAACGAACCTTCATAACCAATTCACTAAGCTCATTTAGTGCAGCACACAATCTATCTCTAAACCTAAGATCATTAACGACAGCGAGAGATAGAATGTACTTACTCTCCACGTAATTACCGTACCTAGCCCTTCTACAAAAACTCCAAAAACCATCAACACAATTGCTTCTCAATAGGTTACTCAGGACAGTACTAATACTAGGCATCTCATCTATATGAGGTAGAAGAGCGAGAGCAACGAGAAGGGTCTCGTACACTCTTCTACCATGTGCTGAAGCCAGTGTTATTACCTGTCTCTGCGTGGAGAGAAAGTTGATGAGAAACCTACGAATCCTGAAATATAGGTCGTCCCTAAGTAATCTACATAGATAGGCCATAAGTGCAGTTAACTCGATATCAGGGATAGTCGTTGCACTAAACCAACCCTCAAACTTCAGGTACATAGCTAAGGTACGTAGAGCCAGATCAATGATTTCCTTCACGTACTCATCACTTTGATAAAGTGGTGAAAGGACAAAGCACACATAGGCACTTAACTTAGGCCTAAGATTAATGTAGTCAAGACCACAGACAAACTCCTTAGAAACATCATATAGCTCAGCGACCTCAGACCATAAACCATCACTCCTCTGCTTATTAATTATGAAGGAGAGAGCCCTTCGATACTCATCCCTATAGCCTGAGAGGTAGAGAGCAGTAGCTGCCTCAGCTGTGTAAAATATACTAGGATTTGCACCACCTTCAAATCTAAGGGGTACAGAACCATCAGCATACTGTACCTTTCGAATTCTCCTAGCTAGAACTTCCAAGTATTTACTACCTGAAAGAGAAACTGGAAGTAACTTCACGTATAGAGGCTTAGCTATCAAGCATCTTGCTAAGTGAGCTACGTCTATTATGCTCTCCAGCATTTCACAGCATCACAGCAATCTAGTTAGTTGGTGGAGTACTTTCCTTACTTTCGGTAGGAGGAGTTCTACATGCCATATTGGGTTTACAAATATTATTAACCAGCCCTTACCCTCGAGATCAAAGTAAGCTACCTTAAATCTCTGAAATCTAACGACAGTGTAGAGGTGTTGACCAAGTAAATCAGTTGTTGTCTGCTTAACCTTCATAAGGTACTCAATCATTGCCATAACAGCACTTATCGACTTCGCTGTTAACGATGGTGGTAGATGCCAGAGAATTGGTACACCATTTGAATCGATGATAGCAGCACCCATAACGGACTCTCCATCAATAAGCTCCATCAAGTACCTCTTCCTACTATCTTCCTTTGGCTGAACCTTTTCAATATACGACATAGAGACTCACATCTGACACAATTGCTCACTAAGTGAGCGACTCTCAACTATTTAAGGGTTAGTGGGAGGTAAGTAGATAAGACCCCAATAAAGTTAGGTAAGACTAGACGCACATGGGCCCCGTGGCCTAGCCTGGAAGGGCGGCGGTCTCCGGAACCGCAGGTCCCGGGTTCAAATCCCGGCGGGGCCGCCAACGAGCTTATTCAGTATTTCTCTTCAAGGAACATATCTAGAGTGGTCGAGGTTCTCAACTTAGCAACTTTCTTTACTTCCTCGACCTCTATTTTGATCTCACCTCTCTCTAACTTGGACGAGATATCACGATAGTACCTCTGTAGCCATGCTGGCATAAACTTCTCTAGATCCTCTCTCGATAACTGAAGAGCGAATACCTTCTTCCTACCCTTGCTCTCCATAGCCCTAAGTATGCCTGCTTCAGATAGTGCTTTAGCTACTTCTCTAACTTTAGTCTGTAACGTTGATTCACTTCTAGTATCTCCTAATTCCCTCAATAAAGTGACTACGTCCTTTACTGTGAAGTTAGTTCTAACTGCTAGCGCTAGTAGTGTAGCTACAATTCTCGCATTTGAAGCTGAGATTTTAGCTCTTGTGAAGGGGTTCTGACCAAACATGGTGTCTCTATTACTGTTCCTGAGTCTGAGGCGATCCTATAACCCTGTCTCTAGTGATCTGGTAAGTTGTTGGTACTTACCGGTACTCTTGTCTAGGGTGCTAAGGTTTTTACCTCCTATTGTCCATTATCTGGAGGTAGGTGAGATCCTGCGACGAGGAAGGGTTTCTGAAGAGATTGCTGCTAGGTTTCTAGAGGAGCTTGGTTTTGAAATTGTTGAGAGGTATAGGAAGGTATTGATTGAGGGTGTTGAGGTTGGTGAAGTTGATATTGTTGCTCGCGATAGGGGTAGTGGTGAATTGTACGCTGTTGAGGTTAAGGCTGGTAGGATTGACGTTTCCGGTATTCGTCAGGTATACGTCAATGCACAGCTACTATCTATGAAGCCTATGGTTGTGTGTAGAGGATTTGCCGATGACGCTGCTATGAAGTTAGCTAATGAGCTAGGTGTTAAGGTCATAACGTTATCTGATCTAGCACTTGTCGATCCACTTGAACTGTATACGATAGTTAAGGATGCTGTTGAGAGTAGTCTCCTTGAGGTACTTGAGATCTTTACTAGGCAGATGCCTGAGCTAAGTGAGAGGGATGTAGAGGTTATTGAAGCTATTGCATCTTCAGAGACCTTTAAGGATGCTGCTGATAGGTTGAGAATGAGTGTTGAGAAATTAGCTAGGTACATAGTTGAGTTAAGGAATCGTGGTGTACCTCTCTATGGTAGGTCCTTTAGGGAGATGAGAGTGAGGGCTTCGCTACTACTGATTAGGTTGAAGAGTTTGAAATGTTGAGGAGGTGATGTAGTTGGGATTTAGGTGTATTAGGTGTGGTCGCTGTTGCCAGGGAACCGAGATGATCCTGACTCCAAGTGATATAGCTAGGATTGAGGGATTAGGTTACTCACTTACTTACTTTGCAGTTAAGTCCTCTGATGGATTCTATCGGTTGAGAAATGTGGATGGACATTGTGTGTTCTATGACCCTAGTGAGAGGAGATGTATCATCTACCCATGGAGACCATTAGGATGTCGTGTATACCCGATAATTTACGATCTGGATGGAAAGTGTATTACTGTTGATCTGGAGTGTCCTATGGCTCACACAGTTACTGAGAAAGATATTGAGAGAGCTAGACCGATCATAGCTCGTATACTTAGAGAATTGGGGCTTCACCATATTGTGGTGTAGTTAACTGATATACAATTTTAGGTAATCCTCGTGGTGTTGAGGTGGTAAACATGTTGATTGGTGTCGTTTCTGATACTCATGACAATATTGGTAGCGTTGAGAGAGCTGTGAAGGTATTTAATGAGTGGGGAGTATCGCTTGTTGTTCATTGTGGTGATTGGTGCGCTCCCTTTACCTTAGTTAGGTTCAAGGAACTTAGATGTAAGCTAGTTGGTGTCTTCGGTAATGTTGATGGTGAAAGAGAGTTACTGAGGAGAAGGGCTAGAGAACTTGGGTTTGAAGTTGAGGGTGAGTTCTTGCACTTAGTTCTTAATGGTAGATCTATTGCAGTCTACCACGGAGTTTACGAGGATATAGTTCGTGCCTTAGCTAAATGTGGCGAATACGATATAGTTCTCAGAGGTCATACACATAGAGCTGAGGTTCAGAAGCTAGGTAATTGCATTGTAGTCAATCCAGGAGAAGCTTGTGGCTATTTAACGGGTAGAAGAACAGTAGCAATTGTAAATTTGGAGACTCTCGATGTTAAGATAATTGAGCTTTAGTCAGTAAGTCCCTCGATATAGGACCAGAAATCCGGATAGCACCTGCATGAGGACTATCGACATATAGTTCACGAGAGTACTTCTTCAGCAACTCCACAACCCTGAACAATACACTTACCGGTACTTTGCCACTATGAAAGATTTTGACATACACCATGAGTGAAGTGGGGGTTGAACCAGTAACACCAACTCTTGTGAACCTAAGCACATTAGGTATCAAGGATTTTAGTAAGCTATCAACCTCCATCTTAATCATTCTCTGGAGCTTAGACTTCAGTACCTCAATCTCGCTTTCCTCCATACTCATTACACATCCACTCACTCAAACTCTGCTGTGTAGCACTAACACATAAACGCTCTAAATCCTTAATTGTCAAGCCAAAGTTCTTGACAGTTTCTGGATCTAACCTATAGCTCGACCCTGTGCTAGATGGCTGAAGCTTCTCGATCGGAACAAATCTCCACTCAGAACCACTATACTTAACAGCTATGAAAGCTTTTCCACCAGCCCTCTTAGCGAAATCCATTAACTTCTCAATTCTCTCCACATCGATGTAGATTACCTCCTCATCACTCCTAACCTTAACTTCAAATACAAAGATAGCACCGCTCTTCATAGCAACAACATCAGGAACAAATCTCCTCCTAGAACCAGCACCACTAGCACCACCACGAATACAAGCAAAACCACGTCTCCAAAGTAGGTCAGCAAGCCTCCTCTCATAACTAACACCCTTCCTCCTTTTACTAATCAACTACTTCACCTCACAGGATTTCATCAAGGTAATGGCAGAGAAGGGACAAGCACCAACACAGAGAAGACAAGCACTACACCTATCGTGATCTATATGAGCAACATCGTTAATCAAGGTAATACATCTTTCAGGACAAATCGCAGAACAAATACCGCAACCCCTACAGTACTCAACAACTACACAGGGTCTAGCACCAGAGGTAGCTCTACTAGGGGATAAGAGAAAATGTCTTCTGTACTCACTAGGCTTAACTGATGACAATTTTGAACATAACTCAGCACCATACCTAATTAAGTCAACTACCTCACTCAAGTTCTTCACTAAAAACACTGTATCGAGCATAACAGCATTGAATCCAGATAGGAGGTACCTTACCATTGAAACTGAATCAGTAACACCACCACAGGCAATATACGTAGAGTCAAATCTTTCAAGAAATATCCTCGACATAACTGATAGATTTAGCTCAAGAAAAGCCTCTGAATCAAGCAGGAACTCACCACAACAAGGTCTTGAAAAGCATACTAACAGATCAGTAGGCACGTCTCTGACAGTATCCACAACCTCACTCACTGAGTAAGATATAGGTGAAGGTACGAAGACAGCAGTAGGCACCTTACACACATCAGAGACAACATCAAGAACCTCACGCACTAAGTACACACTCTGCAGCTTTTTCACAACAGCACTGACTTCGAGGAGTAAACCATCAATTTCACCATCAAAATTCCTCAACACATTCTCCACAAAACTAGGTGAAGAAGCAAATACGTGAAGAAGTACTGGCATATTGGGAGCTATCTCGTGAATAAGCTTGATCTCTTCCTTAACATACCTCAAGTCCTTAGGTAGGTATCTGAAGAGAAGACCTGAACCCAATACCTTAATGAAGGGCTTAACCTCACCCTCAACTACAGGACCTACAACAAATGAGACATTACTCACCTCACCTAGTGAAGTGAGTACCTTACTTACTCTCCACAGAGGTACAAAGGCGAGAGACACCAAAATTGAGAAACTACGTGTACCCGACGTAGGAAGCACCATTTATTTAAGCATTACCCAAATCTTTTTAATCTAACTCTC
>CAZYGV010000072.1:0-2699 GCA_964647155.1 uncultured Thermoproteales archaeon
CTAGATCAAGCAACTCTGTAAGAGAACTAATTGTAAGGGGAGATTTCCTCTTTCCAGATCTATCGAGTAAATACGCCTTAATACCTAGTGAACGAGGTACTTCAAAATCATAGACTACATCATCACCGACATGAACTACATTAGAGGGCTTCACACCAAGATCTTCAATAACTCGTAGGTAAAATTCTCTCGATTTACGTGGTATACCAAAGTGTGAAACACACGAATACACCTTAGAGAAAAACTTCCTCAATTCACTATACTTACTGAAGAAGACATCAATAAATTCAATAGCTGTATTACTCATAATAACGATCTCAATACCTTTCTCCTTCAATTCAGAGAGAACAATAGGAACCTCACTATACACAGTAACGTAGTCATTGAGCATACTCAACATCACGTCCCTATACTCACTTAGACTAAATCTCTCAAGCCAATAGTTGGGAAGATACCAATTAACATCATCAGTACTAACACTCTCGTACTCTGAAATCACATACCTATAAGCCTCCTCAATACTGATACCATACTTGAGGGAGTAGAACCTAGGAACTAGTGTGAGCCAGAAGTAGTCAATAAAGTCCTTGGGAGCTATAGTTCCTGCAAAATCAAGTGATACCACAGACACCTCACACATAGACCACATGAGGAAGGTACACACGAGATTTAAACTTAGCCAAAGTAGCTACACACAGCAGAGACAAGTGAGTTAAAGAGGATAGTGATAAATACCCCATGTAAGCACCAATTCGTGAAGAGCCCCGGTAGCTTAGCCTGGTAGAGCGCCCGCCTTGTAAGGCCCACGGGGGTACACTCGCAGAATCCCCGTGGCTTAAGAGAGCGGGAGGTCCCGGGTTCAAATCCCGGCCGGGGCTCCAATTCCTTCACCAAATACCTAACGTACTGACAGCAACCTATCCACTACGGTGCTGATATCATTAAGAGCTGTTGAGAATTTGATTTCATTTTCCTCAAGTGAAGATCTAGCTAACTCCTCATCAAATCTAACTACCCCTGTAACCTCGAGACCTAATCTCTCTGCAGCTCTCCTCATATATGGGAGAACTCGATCAGTTACCTTGTTCAGGACGAGTAGGAAGCTCTTTCCTAACTTACTAGCCACATCTCTGAGCATTTTAGCTATTAGAAATGACTCCCAACTAGGATCGGCAATAGCAAGCACTAGGTCAATAGCTTCTTCTAACCCCTACCAACATGCTCAACACCTGCATCCGTATCTACGATCATAAATACCTTCTCTGGAATGATCAGGTTCTCGAGTAAAATCTTAGTCAAGAAGTTGAAAGGACAAGCACATCCCTCACCAAATTCCCTGACCTTACCAATTACGACTAACTTAACCCCGAATCTCGAATGAGCAATATACTCTGGAGGTAAGTCACTAAATCTAATTCCTTCTCCCCCGAGAAATAGCCGACACCAAGTCCAATTCACTTCTCCTAAACATAGCATCAGCAACTCTCTTCTTACCACCCAGGTACTCAACTAGAGGTCGTGGAGGTTCCATACCAAGAAACATAGGTAACGTCATGTTTGACTCATCGGCATCAACAACCACAACTTCGTAACCTCGTCTCGCCAGCTCAATCCCCATGAGAGCAGCTATTGAGGATTTGCCCGTACCACCCTTACCACAGACCATTATCTTCATAGCTACTCACCGGAACTAACTGAATTCAGTAATAACGATATAAGGTTTTACTCATACAAATTATCGAGCACTATCGCAGGTACCTGTATCTTAACTTGAGAGACTTCCATATGCTTTTTAAGGAGTCGGTGCTCAACTTTAGTTCGAGGTTAAAGTATGATAGAGTTGGTGGAAGTACGTGCTGGGTACAATGGTGAGGAAGTACTTCACAGAATTAGCTGTATCTTTGACTCAAAGCATCTGCTCTTGGGACCTAATGGCTCTGGTAAGACGACATTGATCAAGGTAATCACTGGTCTAGTACCTATCGATAGTGGTAAGGTGGTAATTGATGGTAGGGATCTACGCAGTATGTATGGTGAGCCAGGATTGGTAGCTACGAATCTAGAGGACGTGTACCTGATGCTAGGTGTCAGTGTTCGAGATCTAGCTAGGTTATTCATGGATTTGACAGGTGGTGACTTAGATCAGGCACTAGCTATGTTTGAGGAATTTGGTCTTAAGCCTAGGGATATCAATAGGAGGAAGTTATGGGAGTTATCTGCTGGTCAGAGAAAGATTGTGACAACCGTACTTGCTCTATGTTCTCGAGCAAAGCACGTGATACTTGATGAACCATTTGAGCAACTTGATCCAGCTAGGAAAGCTCTACTCCTCAAGAAGATTACTGAGTACGGAGGTACCATCGTCATTAGTACACACGAGACTTGGCTTATACCTGCTCTACGTACATGGTCTGCATACCTAATGTTCGAGGGTAGAGTCTACGGTAGAATTGACGTTGGGAAGCTACAGCGTAGTAAATTAGTTCCGAATAGGGTAGAGGGTGCATTGCTCACATTCACTATAAGTGGTAGGGAATTCAGTATTGTTGAGACTGGTGAGGGTAAGGCCTTGACAGATCTCATAACTCTTGACAGGGTATATGAGTTAGCTATGGAGGTGAGTTCATGACTTTGTTCCTGAAGCTAAAGGTTAAGTCCTTGGTAACGAATAAGCACCTATTGTTTTGGTCGGTATTCTT
>CAZYGV010000072.1:2799-6278 GCA_964647155.1 uncultured Thermoproteales archaeon
ATGGATTAAGTACAGGGTATGGGTAGTACCGAAGTACCCACTAATGCTCTTTGGCGCATTAGTCATGGGTGGTATTCTAGCACACCTACTTTCGTACGATCTAGGTCTACTAGTCTTTGCCATTCGTAAACCCAAGAGCTTAACCTTCATCGCTATGCTACCACTAATGATAGCATTTGTAGCGTACGCAGCTCTCTGGACAGACTTCGGTGTAGTAGCTACCTACGTGAATCCATTTCATGCCTATGCATCCATAGTGTGCTACACATTCCTCGGTAAGGTACCACCGATAGGTAGGTACTTTGAGTACTTCTTCGGTGGTGTAGAGGTTGAGCTAGTTGACTTGAAGTTAGCGTTGCTTTCTCTCATACTGTGGTACATGGCTCTACTACTCGGGAATATAGTACTGCTACGAAGAGTAAGGGTTGTTTCAGTACACGAAATAGCACAGATGTAGAGAGGATACTTAGTTAATTTACTGCGTTTTCCTCTCTCCCCCTACTGCCTTTTCCTCCTTCTTTTCCTCTTCCTTCTTCTCCTCTTTCTTCAACTCCTCCTCTAACTTCTTGAGCTCCTCCTCGATTTCCTTCTCTATCTCCTCGATTGGTTTGGGTGGTGGTGTAGTAGCTAGCGTATACCCTATCCATGCCATAATACCGAAGACAGCTAGTATCGCTATGAATCCTGTCAGCTTTAGGACGAAGATATCTACACTGACGCCCATTACGTAGAGTGGTGGCGGGAAGAAGACCAAGTAACCGTACACCAGTATTATCGCTACTGATGCTACTAGTAGAGCTATTCCAATTATCTGATCTTTACTCATTACCACACCTCCAGCTCTCGTGATTTAGTGACTCAGATATTTAAAAGCTCATTCATATACTCTTTAGGTACTGTACCTGTGGTTGAAATCTATGTGTGTAGCTATTGCAGATGTCGAAGCTAAATTGAGCAGTAATCTACTCAGTAAGTTCAGAAGTTTAGTTAATTGGTTTAGAAAGTGTGGTGGACCTATCATTGTTGCCTTCTCAGGTGGTGTAGATAGCTCTGTTGTCCTGAAGGTAGCTATTCTAGCTCTTGGTTTGAATAATGTAGTTGCTGTTACATGTACATCACCTCTCCAACCACCCGAAGATCTTGAGTGGGCTATGAAGATAGCTAGCTCCTTAGGTGTCAAACACGTAATGATCGAGGTTAATGTACTGAGTAATCCTGAGTTCATTCGCAATACACCTGATAGATGTTACCACTGTAAGAAGATGCTCATTAGGTGTATGAAGGAAGTTGCTGCTAGATTTAGTGCAGTAGTTATAGTTGATGGAACAAATGCTAGTGACTTAAAGCTTCGTAGACCCGGTTACCGTGCTCTACTTGAGGAGAATGTGAGGTCACCACTTGCTGAAGTAGGTGTAACAAAGAGCGAGGTTAGAGAACTAGCGAGAGTACTCGAGTTACCTAACTGGAACAGACCATCTATGGCATGCCTCGCAACTAGAATCCCTTATGGTGAAGTCATTACATTGGAGAGATTGAAGAGGATAGCTGAAGCTGAGAGAATTGTCAAGAAGTTAACAGGTGTTGTTCAGGTTAGAGTTCGTGATCATGGACATATAGCTAGGATTGAGGTTGGAAGGGATGAAAGGTGGAAATTCTTTAACTGTGAAGTCATGGATAGCGTAGCCAAAGCACTCATGAGATTGGGATACAAGTATGTCACTCTGGACTTACTTGGGTATAGGAGCGGTAGTATGGATGAGCTACTCAAGTAGTGCTATTAACTTGCTTTAAAATACCTAACAATAACAAGTTAGTCCATAGTCTATTGTCGAGGTAAAGAGAGGTCTACCTTAATGATCCAATCATGTGTGGAGATACCTACTTGCTTGCTCTTCTATTCATTAAAGACATTACCCTAGAAAACATATCGTTGGAGCTCCTTATGTAGACACAGATCTCACATATGACCATCTGAAGTGATGAAGGCTCCTCGTTATTGTGCAGGAGTTCAGCTAACTTCTTCACTAACTTCATTATCCTCTCATCCTTCTTAAGAAGTTCAAGAGCTTGCCTACCTCTCTTTGAGTGTAGGTAGTAACTTATTGCTGGTTGAGTAACCCCTAACTTCTTTGCTATCTCGATTTGTGGGAGTTTGTATTCCTTCACGAGGTATGCAGCTACTAGTGCTCTGATAGCCGGTATTACTAATCTCGATATGTACTCACAGGGTGCTTTCATACTTTACATTCCTTATCAACATTAAAGATAAAGATTAACACATAAACCTAGCTAGAGTACCAGTACTAGGTAGGATACTAGGTAAAGCACTTACTTCATCTAAATAGTTTATATTCACTCATATCAAATATTGGTGAAGTTTATTTTTTCCCTACAGTTCATGTTCTCATTCAGTGATGAATCTTCGCTGCCCTGAGTGATGAAGATAATCGGCGGAGCTGATAGTTAAGGCTCACCTTTAGCTCCTATCTTTAGTTTGATCATCATTACCTAATAAGTAGAGTTCAACCACTAAGTTATGTAACCTCTTCAGTCTCTCACGGTTGTTGTATCACCATACTTAGGAATTTCTCTAGCAGAAGCTGCAGTCCATAAGTAAGCACATTAAAGCCCATACAATGGAAGTCAGTCCAGCTTTGTCGCAATTCGGTTACTGCTCTTATGTAGCTTTTGCACTAAAGTACCTAGTGACAAATATCAGTGGGACGAGAGATATGAGGTACAGGATGATACTCTATCTATTATCTCGAATCTCCTACTTTAGTGAGAACATTATTGCTGTAAGCATTGTCATTGAAAAGTCTATTAGGTAAATATCTTCTATCAGTAGGAGAGTAAGCTAGCTACCTTATTTCCTGCCAGTATCTTGACTTTGATGGGTACTGGCGATATACTGAGTAAAGTTGCGATAGACACTATTGCTAGAGAGGATAGTATATGTGTCTTCTTTACTGAACTCATGACTATACATGTACTTGAGTTATGTGGTACTAGGCATGTGTTCCAAGGATTTGCTGAAGAGGTAGATCTTTATTTATATGGTTGTAACTTGTAATTTGGTTCAGAGCATGGTGACTATAGATGTAGGTAAGTTGGAGTCTTTCATATTGGAGAAGATAGCTAAGACAAAGATTCCAGGACTCAGCATTGCTCTAGTAAGGGATAATGAGGTCATCTATGCTCGTGGGTTTGGGTTTAGAGATGTAGATCGAGGTCTCCATGCAACGCCTCACACAATCTATGGTATTGGTTCTGTAACTAAGTCATTTACAGCAATAGCCATTCTTCAACTAGTTGAGAAGGGGAAGCTATCTCTTGATGATCCTGTTAGTAAGTACGTTCCTCTTGATGTAAAGCCCTTTGGAGAACCAATAAGGATTCACCATCTCCTAACCCACACAACAGGTCTCCCAGCATTAGCTTACGCTGAAGCCTACATATCTGGTGTACTAGGTCTCGAT
>CAZYGV010000073.1:0-6275 GCA_964647155.1 uncultured Thermoproteales archaeon
GTAATCGTGAAGAGACCACATGTCACTGATGATCTAGGTGCAGACTATGTGATTAGAGATTTACATGAGTTACTCAACCTAATTGATGAGCTAACAAGATCTAGGTGATGAGTGCCCGGATTAGCTGATTGATGAGGAAGAGTTGCTCAGCTGAACTCGCTAGCTCGTTTAACCCTTCGCATACTTCGCTATTACCTCAAGTACATTAGCTACGTACTCTCTAACAGGAGATGGTATCTTATCGAGACCTACCTCGAGGAAACCCCTAACAAGCATTGATGTAGCTTCCTCCTCAGTGAATCCCTTAGACATCAAGTACTCTAACTCATCTCTAGAGATTCTACCGAGAGCAGCCTCATGAGTGAGCTCAGCAAGCTCAGTACAGGTCCTCAACATAGGTATTGCCTCACCTCTAGCCCTTGTAGACAGTATGAGACCCTTACAGTCAAGATGACCTTTACACCTCCTCTCACCAACAAGCTCACCTCTCATTACTACATATGCCTCATCCCTAATAACGGACCTAGAAACCACCTCACCTCTTGTATCATCACCGCTAAACACAATACAACCACCAACATCCAATTGCGAAGTCCTACCAGCTAGGAGTATAGTTGTGAGGTATGCCTGAGCATCCCTACCAACTAAGTAAACAGTTGGGTACATCTGAAGAGATCTAACAGGAGCCATAGACACATAGTAGCTAACGAAGAAACCACCATCCTCAACAATAGCTGCTTCCCTAGGCCTAACATGAGTTTCATGACCCCAGAAGTGAACCATGGTGAACGTCAACTTAGCATTCTTCCTCACGTAGAACTCAGAGACACCTACGTGAAGCGCCTTTGTAGGTAAGGATGCGCATGCAGTTACGAGATTCAGCTCAGCACCTTCATCAACGATAATTACGTTATGCACCAACTGAGCAACAGACTCCCTATGAATGAAGAGACAAGCCTGAATAGGCTCCTTAACCTTAACACCGGGCGGTACATAGATGAAGTAACCGTGCTTACCATATAGCTCAGTAGCAGCAGTGTACTTATCGAGATCAACAGGTACAGCACGCCAATAGTAATCACGAACCCAACCAAACTTCTTCAAAGCATCCTCAATACTCGTAACGATAACACCATACCTCCTCAACTTCTCAACAACATAAGTCCTCACAACACTGTAATCAAGCTGAAAGTACGTACCACCAACCCTCTCCTCACTAACATCAACACCCAACTCCCTAGCCCTCTCAACAACACCACCAGGAAGCTCCTCAATCCTCCTCTCCTCAACAGTAGCAGGAACAGAAGTAATGAACTCACTAAAATCAACATCAACACCATAGGGAGGTACCTTACTCAACGCATTCTCAGCTCTCCTCCTCAACTCAACCCTCCAACCAGACATACAGAGACACCACACAGCAACTCGACAAAAGGAGACAATGAAGAAAGAGAAATACCTTACTCAAGAAAATTAGAGTGCGGTGAACAGACATGAGTCTAGAAGCACTCATGGTAATAGCAGATCTAATAGCAATGGTAGCGAGAACCTACGGAGTAGAACCAGATACACCAAACTACCTAAACTACCTCCTCTACAAATTCAACCAAGTATATGCACCAGCAGGAGGATTAAACTGTAGAGAACTCGAACAAAGACTAAGAGAAGATCGTGAGAGGAGGAGAGACGTACTAATCAAGTTACTACATGAATTCACGAGAGAGTACATAGAGGAAGTACGTAGGAGAAGAGAAGACAAATACCTCACAAGTAGGTACTACCTACGTGAACCAACGTACCTGCCATGGAGAAGCAACTGGTAGATAGGAAGCAGTTAAGACTAAAATAGCGAGTAACTGAGAAATAGCGTAGGTGATGAGCACCTGAGCAGCAGAGAGATGAAGAAGCACTTGCCCAACTGACAACACAAAGCAACCTTTAAAACCCAATTAAAGACAACACAACTAGACGCCCCGGTCGTATAGCCCGGTCAAGTATGCGGGCCTTTCAAGCCCGTGACCCGGGTTCAAATCCCGGCCGGGGCACCAAAACCCCATCCCCAAAACATACCCAACTCCTCCTGCCTCATTCCCTCTAGCTCTCACTTCATGTATGATGTCACATTCATGCAATGGTAGATATATGGTGCACTACAATGACATTATATGATGAGTGAGTAATGGAGTGAGTTAGATGAATCAAGATAACAGTACAAGCCCCTTAAGTACGTCCAGAGCGAGGACACTGTGTTGACGACTACACGGAATAAGGAAAGTAAGGTCGTCTATGTTGTCCACATATAATCAAGCGCTCCTCTCTTCTCCTTTCGTGAGCATGTACGCTATTATCCCTAGTACGGACATTATGAGTAGGTTTATCGCTATTGCACCTAGTACGTCACCAGCTTCCTCACGTTCTTTCTTCTGCTCTTCAAGTAGCTTTCTCAGTTCTTCAGCTTCTCCACGATTCCTCAATTCGCCTCTCCTGGCTTTCTCAAGTAGCTCCCTCTTCCTCCTCTCCTTCTCATTATCTGAATGTGATGAGGTGAAGGCCATCTCAATGAGCTTGTGATCTATCAACATACCTACCTCAGCAATTATACTCCACAGATCATCAACAACCAAGTTCTTACCCCTCGGTAACTGAAGTAACTTATATTGCACTGTCTTCAACACCTCAACAACTCGCTTCGTCATATCTGTTAGCTTACTTAGATCACTACTCAGTCTGTTGACTGCTTCACGTACTTCACTACGTAGTGGCTGTAGTTCAGAACGTAGTAGCTGAAACCAGGTAGCTAGGAGCACGAAGAAGAAGAGGAAGATAGCAAAGAACACATCTAGTGGAGGTGATACGTAGGTGAATACTCTACTGAGTACGTAGGTGATGATTGCTACTGCAATGCTGATGAAGAGGGAAATCCAGTAACCTCCCTGCAAGATCGACCCTATAAGGACAGGTAAACTGTACACATCTATACGTTTCTACGTTAATAGGTATTTACATACGGTGATTCTGCTGATGTTGTATCTCCTCACTAGTCCCGCTATTGATGCATCGAGTTTGCACAGCTGTACAAGCTCCCTAACCTGTCTCTCACCTAACATAAATTGACCATCAATCCTCTTCCTCTGAGCTTTTGCTGAGGCCGGTCTTGCCTTCATCCTCTCACTAATTAGCTTCCTCTTCAGCTCTTACCTCCTCGCTTTACTACTTCTCAGAGCTGCATACGCTGCTACACAGACAGCTGTAGGTAGCAGTATCCAACCACTGAGACCTTGAATAAGCCCAGTGGTACTCCCAGAACATGAGTAAGACCCACGTAGTACTTTGCATAGAGCATAAGTGAAGTCACGAGACTATAGAGGGCAAGTAGTAGCGGTACCCAGTAAGTGAACCCCATCACCTTGGTAAGCCTCTTCCTGAGCACTAAGTGTATCACTAAGACTGTAGCACCTCCCACAAGACTAATCCATATCCCAGCTATCACGAAGAGAGGAGGAGACATCGGGAAACCCTCCAGAGCACCTACCTCTGATACACCTATTAGGTTACCTCATAAGGTTTCTACAAGTTCCAAAACTGACTCTCGGTATGGGATGTGCATTTGAGACCATTTTGTAAGACTTCACTCCTCACTACACCCAATTCTTTCTACATTACATGCAGTAACTTACCGCACTGACCTCGCTAAGTCAGTAAAGATTTTTAGGAATTAGTAACTGTTAAGGCTTCGCCATACTCGTATAGTAATGTGGGTGTAGGGTCATGAGTATATCAGTTGCCGAGATCGAATATGCAGGTTCTAGTCTGAGGATGAGTGATTACTCAATTTCAGCTGATACTGCACGTAAGGTAGTGAGCACCTTGGCTTTGGCGTATGTAGATTTGTGGCTCGATGCTGGATCTATATATGTGTCCCTAGGTGTTAGACCTGAAGAGCATATTGAAGTTGAGGCTAAAGTAATCATAGGCATTGGTCACGGACAAATAGCGAACATAGAGATCTTGCTGGATAGGGAAACCATCAAGAAACTCAAAGATCTTGTACAGAGGTCGACCATAAGGTAATGGGAACATAGCAAGTATTTGTCTTTTCAACTACTACAACTATCATTCTCCCATTGACTGGCACTTTGACTCTGTACCTCGGCCCTTCAATACCTTTATGCTTGCTGTCTTGCTCGTACTCTCCCCGACATAATCTGTCACGGACTTCACGCAATAGTTCATCAATGCCTATTAACTCGCTAATTCCCCTATCTTCAAAGCGGTATATGAAGTGCTTATATGCTGAGTTTCGCTTAATAATTTCAGTACATAGGCTATTCACGCACTAACCCTCTCTTTTAACAAGTTTCACTACTTCCTTTCTAGCCCATCTAACTAAGTAGACAGGATTGCCATCCTCGTCTCTAAACTGTAAGGTCCTAACAACTATCGTCGGTTCAACTTCAATAGTTATGCTGTATACTCTACCATTTCTAGCATAGTATAAACAGGTTTCGACAGTGGATTCAGATTCAACAACATCTACTGTCTCCCACAGATTTGGATTCATTAACACCTCGGGTTTGCGTGTAAACAGAGGTTTATCTTTGACACGATCCTTAAGTTCTTCAGGACATTCCTCAATGAATACTGGTGTAACGATACCTATCCTAAATTCAGGACCTATAGGCCTATCCTCAGTATCTGGTAGAGCCCTTACGCTGACTATCACTACACGATAGCCTAATCTTGTACCATCACTCAACTTAGCCCAACCAAATCTCGAACACACAACCTCCAACATAACATGCACCACGCAGCTAAGCGAATTCTCGCTGGATAGTGTAGCCTGGTGACTAAGTTTTAACCTAGCTGGTAATTGCTAGAGACCCATAACTGAAGATCTTAGTTGAGACTAGCTATGACAACAATTTTCCTAAGGAGCTTGTAGCTCTAGCTATGTTGAGGGGTGATGGATTAATTACTTAAAGTCTGAGTTATGAGGACATTGATTGATTATCATGGTCGAAATGAGGGTAAGAGCTTGACTTCTAACTCTTGAGTCTTGGTTTAGGTATATTGTAGGCTTAGAAGTTGCTGTATTACACTACATTATAGCACCTAGAAGTAGTTCTTGTGAATTTTATGGGAGGTTTAAGGGTATTGTTGTGGAATCTGATAGGGATTAGGTATTTTGTTGTGAAACGCGTTGATGCCAGCAAACTTGTAGGTATGCATGAGCGAACATGAGAGGTAATAACATGGTTGGTGTATCTCTAACAGATCTGAAGAAGATTTCATCTGAAGAAGATTTCATAAGAGAAAATGATTTACTAGACAAAGTTGTTGTGGAATTGGCTACTTTCACCACTTCCCAGGTCCTCTATCAGACCATGTGACCAAGTAGTAATTGTCACTAGTACTCACTGTAACTATGAACATTGGTAGCTCTAAGATCACTCTCGCTTCCTTCTCTACAAACCAGATGTACGGTTCACTACCTCGTGAAGTATCTAAAACACCCTCAACAGCGAAGTCCGTTTCCTTCTCCGTACCAGGTGCGTTAGTTAGTAGTTGATATGTGATTTCACACCAACGTGGTACATCAGAATCAGCGAAGTACCATAAGTAGTCAGGAGCTACACTAAATGATACAGCTACGTATGGTGGACCGGAGCCTATCGTGAATGTGATGCATTGAATCCGAGATCTTGTTCCCTGTGGTCTGTAAGTCATTATCAATTGCTCA
This sequence comes from uncultured Thermoproteales archaeon, assembly GCA_964647155.1. Taxonomy (GTDB): domain Archaea; phylum Thermoproteota; class Thermoprotei; order Thermoproteales; family B15-G16; genus B15-G16. The sequence continues at coordinate 5,741 of CAZYGV010000073.1, forward strand.
TCGTATATGCTGTGTAGTGAGCTGTAGTAGGCATACCACTCGTAAGGAAACCAACTGTTCTCACCTCTAAGCCACTGAGTAGAGACAACTATGAAATCTGGTCCGCTATACGTTACGTAGCAATAGACTTTGTCGTAATGTGTGTATATACCAACTCTCTGCTTACCATATGTTATGATTAAGATGTTGTAAATGAAGCCCATGTACTCATACCCAACAACTTCAACAACTTCCTGAGAAGTGTAGCATATTGTTGAATCGAATCTAGATGCATGACTGCGTACCTTAAATATATTCCTTAAATATACTTGGAGTTTCTAGTCTTCACTACCTCAGCGATGTACTCCACTAACTTCACTGCAACACTCTCAAGAGTATCCTCCCTATATGCCCAATCACTCTTTGCGATGTACCTGAAGTAACCTGGTACAGCTCTTAGCTCACTAATCCTCAATATAGCTAGTCCAAGAGCTATGGTATTATTCCCAAGACTAAAGCTAGGTACTTTAACACCTTTCCTCAACTCAACATTCCT
>CAZYGV010000074.1:0-6238 GCA_964647155.1 uncultured Thermoproteales archaeon
ACTGAATCAGCTAGGCTACATCTCCTCACACATCAGAACCCCAATCCCTCATCACACAAACACCCATAACCTACGGGTCTTAATAAGCTAACTCACGAGCACAAGGAATTTCAACAACAAACGAGGAATCTCCATGAGAGAACATGAGTATTGAAGTACCACCAGAGTACCCAAGGTACATCAAGAAAGGAGAATTCAAACCATACGACCCAATTAAGGTCAGTAAGTGGACCGAGGAAATAGTCTGTAAGTACGTAGATGGTGAACAGTGGAGAAAGTACACAAGCTTCTACGGAGCAGGGGTCTATCGTGGAATAGCGACAGGAGCTGTTGTTGGATGTAATCTCAGATGCTTCTTCTGCTGGAGTCCCCTCTCTAGAGACTTTCCAGAGAGATACGGAACGTACTACAGTCCTAAGGAGGTATGTGAGAACTTGGTCAAGGTAGCTAGGAAGTATGGATTTAGGAAAGCTAGATTATCGTGTGGAGAGCCGACGATCGGTAAAGATCATCTACTGAAGGTACTTGAGTACGTTGAGAGGTGTGACTACATAAAGCTATTCATACTTGAGACAAATGGTATACTAATGGGATTAGATAGGGACTATGTTCGTGATGTACTTAAGTTCAGTAAGGTGTACGTGAGGATTAGTTTGAAGGCAGGAACACCAGAAGCATTTACCTGGAAGACGGGTGCAGTACCACAAGCATTTGAGTTACCATTTAAGACCATAGAGTACTTCGTTGAGGAAGGTGCATGGGGTAGATTTCACGTAGCAGTGATGTCAGATCCTAGGATCATGAGTAAGGAGGAGAGAGTAGCTCTACTCGAGAAGCTCTACAGCATAGATCCTAAGCTACTGAGGTTGATTGAGGAAGAAGTTGTAGATCCATACGATACTACACTCTTTAGATTGAAGGAAGCTGGTGTTGAACTGGATTGGTCACTGTGGAGAAGTTGGTTTAGCTAGTTTTGACTTGAACGAAGTTGAGTAATACCAGGTGCTTTTCTAAGGTATCAAATAGATAAATTATACTTAAAGAGTGTCAGATATCATGTCTGTACCCGAGCTACTTGAGGAGGCTAGAATTAAGGAGGAGAAGCTTCGTAACCTTCTAACTTCTCTGAACCTAGATGCAATAGTGTTGACACGTAGGAGAAATGTTTCTTGGCTTACCTGTGGTGGTGAGTACTACATTCTCCACAGTACTGACGAAAGTGTTATTGCTCTTGTAATTACAAAGGAGGAGAAGTTGCTCTTCACTACAAATAATGAGATTGATAGGATTTTGGATGAGGAACCTATTTCACAGTTAGGTTACAGGACCGTTGTCCATAAGTGGTATGAGAAGTCACCTCTTGATGCCGCTCTTGAGTATCTGAAGGGTGTTGGCTCTATTGGTACTGACGTCCCAGTTTCTGGGTGCACATGTATTGAGTCTCATCTTAGAGAGCTTCGTCTAGTACTAACAACCTATGAGATTGGTAGATTAAAGGAACTCGGTGCTACTTCAGCTAGGTTACTGGGTAATGTCCTAAGAGATCTTCGTAAGGGCATTACGGAGCAGGAACTAGCTGGTGAGCTTCTACATGAGTTTGCTCGATATGGTATTAGGTTGCCAGTGATCCTCATAGCTGCTGACGATAGGGCCTTTAGGTATAGGCACCCACTACCTAAGGATCGAAAGATCAATGAGCATGTTATCGTGTCTATTGCTGCTGAGAAGTGGGGTCTTCACGTAACCTTAACGAGACTTGTTCACTTTGGTTCTCTACCTACTGAACTCAGGAAGAGGTATGAAGCGGTTGCTAAGGTTGATGCAATGTACCTCAGTATGACTAGACCAGGTATTAAGGCATGTGATGCTCTTAGAAAGGGTATTGAGGTCTTTAGCTCTCTAGGTTATCCTGATGAATGGGAGAGACATACGCAGGGTGGATGGATTTCGTACCTACCTAGGGAGATAGTCATTGATCTACGTACTGAGAGATGCTTTGGTGAGTATGAGGCTGTGTCTTGGAATCCGACAATAACAGGTACTAAGGTAGAGGATACATTTATCATAACTAATGAAGGGCCTGTCAATGTAACTTACGATAGTAAGTGGCCTATGCTAACTGTGGAGATTAATGGCTATAAGTTTGAGAGACCAGATATACTAGTGAGGTAGGGGTAAGAGTTTTTATGTGGTTTCAGCTACTTCTCTGCTAAGAGGTGTCAAAATGGGTAGGGTATTTGTTGTCCCAGGTTCTGCTAGTGAGAACTTAGCTAGGAAGATTGCTCAGGAAGCTGGTATTGAGGTATTGGGTGTTGAGAGGAGGGTATTTCCAGATGGTGAGACCTACCTAAGGATTTGCGCTGAAGACCTTTCCGGTGCCTCTGTGTACGTTGTTCAGAGCTTAGCTAGGAAACCAAATGACTACCTACTCGAGCTACTGCTACTTGTCGAAGCTGCTAAAGGTCTCGGTGCTAAGAAGGTTACAGCTGTCATACCGTACCTAGCGTACGCTAGACAGGATTCTAGATTTAAGCCAGGTGAACCGATAAGCATTGTAGCAATTGCTAGAGCACTAGAGGCTGTTGGTGTCGATGAGGTAATTACAGTTGACATGCATCTACATAGATTTCACGATATATCTGAAGTGTTTAGGGTTCCAGCTACCAACCTCACATCTATACCTCTACTGGCGAAGTTCGTTAAGGAAGTTTGGAGGTTAGAGAGGCCTGTAATTATTGGTCCTGATGAGGAATCGGAGCAATGGGCTAGTATCATGGGTAGAGAGCTTGAGACTACGTACTCGGTGCTTGAGAAGGAGAGGTTAAGTGCTACGGAGGTCCAGATCAAGGTTAGAGGTGAGGTCTCGGTCAAGGATAGAGATGTTGTGATAGTTGATGACATAGTCAGTACAGGTGGAACAGTAGCGGAAGCCGCTAAGGTACTTAAGCAGTTGGGTGCTCGTAGAGTATTTGCTGCAATAGTTCACCTCGTACTAGCACCCGGTGCTATTGACAGGATGAAGAGCGCAGGTGTAGTAGATATCGTTGGTACAGACACAGTTGAGTCACCATACTCTCATGTATCGGTAGCTCCAGTAATTGCTAAGTACATAAAGGAGAGGGAAAGTCTCTAACCTATATACTTATACCTCACTCCAAAATGGTAAATGTTTAAGTTGCGGTACCAAACTTTTGTTCTCTAGATGCTGAGGGTAGGCGCTGCCGATTTGTGAGGAGAGAACCTCCACTGAGCTACATGCCCCAGTACCTACTGAGTATTCTGAGTAATTCACTTCTCGTCTTACGCCAGTAAGTCCATGTCAGGTTATTGCTAACAGTATCAGATTCCAAGGTACACTCTTCCTCGAGTAATGTACATAGCGTTGAGTAGACACCTAACCTCAACCCAATACCGTAACCTCCCTCTAGAGCAAGTACTAACCTTGGTTTAGTGTACTGCCTCATTACCTCAATCACTTTCGAGACTAGATATGTGAAGGAGTTAACTGATAGGTTCATGTTTGTTATTGGATCTCTCCTATGTGCATCGTAGCCTGCTGACATGAGCACTACATTAGGTCTATACTGTGAGAGTACTGGCGCTACTATGTTGTCAACTACATCTCGATAAATGTCATCGCCGGAAAGTGGTGGTAATGGTATGTTTACGTTGTAGCCTTCACCATCCCCTTCACCAACTTCATCAACGTACCCAGTACCAGGATATATTGTTTTAGGATCTTGATGTGTACTCATGTAAAGTACCGAATTGTCGTAGTAGAATACCTCCTGTGTACCATTACCGTGGTGACAGTCAAAGTCCACAATAGCTACTCTCTTCACCTTTCTAATATCGACTAAGTACTTTGCTGCAATAGCTACGTTATTGAATATGCAGAAGCCTTGTGTAGGTGCTCCAAGTGCTCTACCGTACCTACCTACATGATGTCCTGGTGGTCTAACTAAGCAAAAAACAGCATCAAAGACGTCATTCAGTACTAGGTCAATGGCTTTGAGGACACCACCTACAGCGTGTAGTGCTACTTCATAGGTTTCTTCACATACGTAAGTGTCGGGATCTAAAAATCCACCACCCCTCTTAGAGAATTCTCTCACCAGTTCGATGTACTCAGCATCATGAACCAACTCCAGAAATCTCTCATCAACTACTTCCGGCTCGATCAACCGTACCTTGCTGAATACACCTCTCTTCCTCAACTCATCAACTACATTCCTCAATCTCTGTGGGCTTTCTGGATGTGATGTATGTGGTCTATGTCTAAGGTATACATCGCTGTAGACTACTCCCACCCTCATGTAGGTACCTCAGTGAAGGCGGGAATTTCCTCATCTCCTCGGTTGCCCCACCTAATTCATCACGAGGAATATACCTTATGTAATTTCGCTTTTCTTAAGGATCATCACGTATCAGGAAGGCCGGGTTAGCACACTCACTCGAGATCTACTTTCTTCTCTCGATGAAGTACTTTGCTAACTCCTTAAAGAACTCTACTTCACGTGATCTCAGTGGTGGATCAGCTAGTGTTAGTGATTCTATTGCCTTTTCAACGTATTCCCTCTCTTTAGCTAGTGCATAGTCTAGTACTCCTCTCTCCTTCATGAGGTCTCTGATCTCGAGAACTTCCTCCTTAGTCAATTGTGGATTACCTAGTGCCTTCAGTAGTCTAGCTCTTGCTCCTTCATTGAATAGTTCAAGAGCCTTGATCACCAGTAGGTTCTTTCTTCCTTCACGAATATCGCTACCAATTGGCTTACCTATCTCTTTCTCTTCTCCAAAGATGCCAAGTACATCGTCGTGAATTTGAAATGCTCTAGCTGCATATGTCCCATATCTTCTAAGTGCTGTTATCTGTCTCTCTGTTGCGTCTCCCAAAATAGCACCTATGGTTAATGACTCTACGAAGAGGGCACCTGTCTTTAGGTCAATCATTCTGTAGTAGTCTTCCTCACTTACATCGTGAACATATGGGTACGTGATATCAAGACATTCACCTTCAACAATACATTTGAAAGCTCTCATGTAGCTCTCTAGCGCTCGTGCTTTTTGGTCATCTCTAAATTTACTTGAGGTTATTGCGTACATACCGAGTGCTATTAGTAGGTCACCACCAATGATACCGAATGAGAGTCCCATGTGCTCGTAGTCTCTTGCACTATATCTATCTCTGAAGATCGTAGCATATTTAACGTGGAATGTTGGGCCCCCTCTCCGAATGGTATCTCGATCAATTATGTCGTCATGTATAAGGGATGCATTGTGTAGTAGCTCAACGCATGTAGCTACTCTATACAGGTCCTCGACTTCAGCGCCACCGACAGAGTAGTATGCTGCAACTAGTGATATTGGTCTAAGTCTCTTACCTCCTCTAAAGATGAACTCTTCAACGTGGTCATAAAGTTCCTCAACTATCTTATACCTTAGCTTAACCTCGTTCAGTATTTTTCTCAGAGCTTCCTGCAGCTTCGGTAGGTACTCATCTACATAGCTCTTCAATACTACTGACGACATTCAGCTACTCCACCCTGACGCTGTAGTATCTTTTAGTCTTCTTAGGTAATCTCAGCTCAAGTATACCATCCTTAAATCTTGCTCTTGTCCTCTCTGGATCAACTTCACATGGTAATCTAACACTCTTCCTATATGCAAAGAACTTGACACCTCTGTAAACTATGTGACCGGTTCTAATGCTAACACCTTCAAGTCTAGCATAGAGAGTAACTGTATCCTCACTAACAGATACCTGGATACTGTCTTTGTTGCGTACATACGGTAGATCAAACCTTATCACAACTTCATCAGGAGTCTCGAAGATCTCTGTAAGTGGTTCAAGACATTGAGTTGATGGATCACAGAGAGGCCCTCTTAACTCCTCTTCAAATCTCTCAATCATCTCCCTAATCTCTCTCGTAACTCTCCTCATGAATCTCTCAATCACATCACCAATGTACTCACTACCCATTACTTAACCCTCCTAGACGTACATTAGAGGTAACGTGTATTCATAACTCTTCTGTTGTTCTCTAAGAGCAGACATAGTTCTCTGCATTAGTTCCCTCAACTTAAGCCTTAACTCTTCAGCCTCACTCTTCAGCTGCTCAATATCGACCGATATACCAGTTATCTTAGAGAATACCTCGAGTACTGAAGCAGCTGCACCAGGATCAGGGTACTGTAGGTAGGACTCAGCTAGTAGAGCAAGACAACTAATACCCTCCTT
>CAZYGV010000075.1:0-6151 GCA_964647155.1 uncultured Thermoproteales archaeon
GCATATATTGCATAATTATCAATAGCATTGAGTAACTTCATAGCCTCTCTGTGCTCTGGATATCTTAGAGCTGACTGTATTGCTGACATAATTGCGTGTGAAAGTATTAGAAATGACATTTTCAGCCCCTATGACCTACATTACTTTGGTATATTTTTCACTTCTCTAATTGAAATATATGACGTACGTAGTACGGGCACAATACCGCACCAATACTTCCCTTGGCCTCAGAATGTAGGTGATTACTGAAGGACTATCACTTCACAATTAGCTGAAGTACATTCATCTTAACGAGTTCCTGTACCGTATCTACTAGATGCTTACTTGGGTATTGATTGAGCAGTTCCAGCAGTGTTTTCGGACATGTGGACAGTACCTCAAGTATTTTCCTCTTAACTTGATTGGGTAAGGTATTCCAACTCGGTATGTACTCAAGGACTATGTCAAGAGAAAATCTGTACTCCAGTTCCCTAAAGTCGAGTATATCCTGTATGTGCTCTATGACTATTTCAGGTGAGAAATCTCCATCCAAAAGTTCTAGCGGTGCAAGGTGTTCCGACCTTAGTTTACCCTCTTTGTAGAGCTTTGTCAGTACTGTAGTACTACGCTGTATCGTCTCTTTTGAAAATGGTATTTCCTTTCTCCATATGATTAGGCAGTAATCGTCTGAACATACAACAACTGCCTTACTCTCAACCATATCCACTACACATATTGGTTCAGGTGAGAGTGATAGCAATGTCAGGAAGGAATTTATCCGAGAAGTATCCACTATAGCATCCTTGGGATAGTGCACAATTAAGTTAAAACCTACCTCTCTCTCAAGTTTCACAAATATAACAACCATGTTCTCGTATGTTGTGGATTATCAAGTTCAATAAAATAGTTCAACAAAAATAGTTTATTTTAGACTAGAAACTACCATTGTTAAGTCTGTAATAATTGCGCTTGAGTTGCCTAGCTAACTAGCTTCAGTATTGTCTCTACAAGTAGCTTGACCGTATTTTCTAAATCTTTTAAGCTTACTACTTCTGAGCCTGTATGCATGTACCTCAATGGTATACTGATTACTGTTGCTTCGATTCCAGTTCTCACTATTTGAGCAACGTCGAGATCTGTTCCTGTTCTGCCCGCTTCAGGAACTATTTGGTATGTAAATTCATTGTCCCGTACCTTTAACCTACTTGCAATTTCAAGAATTTGCTCTGTTAACTCTTCATGAACTGGTGGTCCTCTCGATATTGCTGGACCCTTACCTAGTTCAACAGGGTACTCAATATACTCTAGACCTGGATATCCAGCTGCGTGAGTTACGTCAATCACTATTGCCTTCTCTAAACCTTCCTCATGAAGCTTGTATGTGATGACCCTGCTACCTCTTAGCCCTATCTCCTCCTGAACCGTAAAGACTAGATAAAGAGTACCTCGAGGTTTTATCCCACGATCAATAAGCTGCTTGAGAACTCCTAGTAGTACTGCACATCCTGCTCTATCATCTAGAGCTCTTGCAGATACTGCATCACCTACCTCCGTAGGTAGGCGTATGAAAGGTCTCTCAATGTGACCTACATCACCTACCTGAATAAGCTCTTCAACTTCCTCTCTCCTTCGTAGACCAATGTCTATGAAGAGTTCCTTGACATCAGGAACCTTCTTTCTCTCCTCCTCACTAAGTAGGTGAATTGGCTTAACACCGACAACACCAAGTACCTTTCTCTCCCACCAATCTTTACCACGTAACTTTGACCCCGATCCGTATATGGCGATTATCTGTCCCAGTACCACTCTAGTATCTAGACCACCAACGTACGAAAATCTAATGAGACCACGTTCCTCAATAGACTTCACAACAATGCCTACCTCATCCATATGAGCCATGAAAGCTATCTTTGGACTACCTTCACCGAACTTTACAACGAGATTGCCTAAGGTATCCGAGTACAGTGAAGTATGAGGAAGGCATAGCTCTCTAATGCGCCTAGTAATGTATTCCCTAATAGGTTTCTCAGCACCTGATATTCCAGGTACTAAGCACAGTTCTTTGAGTGTACTAGCCAGGTAATCGAGCAGTGTTGAGTGCATGTAGTAATTTGAGATAGTTTCCTTAAATTACGTTAACTCAAGTTAGATAGTTCATCAGCATCAGGCTGATTCATCATATATCAGAACCCAAGGCATTCATCACCAGGCGATTGATCAGATCTCTTAGTCAACATCTATTCTGAATTCGCGTAACTTAATTGGTTCTTTCATGTACTCGAAATCCTCCGGTATTGACTTACTAGTTGCGATTTCTCTGAACACCAACGCACTTGGTCTTAGGTATCTCTTCTTCGTCTCGTAATCAACATAGCAGAGACCAAACCTCATTTTAAATCCTTGAGCCCATTCGTAATTGTCGATTAAAGACCAGTGTAGGTATCCCCTAACATCAGCACCTTTCTTTATTGCTTCAATTACCTGAGCTAAATGTGACACTATGTACCTTGGTCTCAAGATATCAAGTTTATCAGCTATACCATTTTCAGTAACTATCATAGGCACGCCGTATCTATGCTTAAGTTCTAGTAGTAAATACTTAAGACCTTCGGGATAAACTTCCCAACCAAAATCACTTGCTGGTCTACCATCTATAGAGAGTGAGTTTGGATTACAGTGAAATCCATAATTTTTAACTGGTCTCCAGAGTAGTAGGTCTTTGCTACGGGTAACAACAAGTCTAGTGTAGTAGTTGACACCTAACCAATCTAGGTGATTTCTCAAGTCGTCTCTCCTGACACCATCTATGTATCCCTTCGTAATGGCATCTATGAACCTATACATGTAGTCTAGCTTAGCTGACTCAGCAGCTTCCTTATCTTCTTCCTTCAATGGTTCTACCCAGGTAAATGCGTAGATTATACCTACGGGCTTTTTAGAAAGCTCCTTAATCACGTCGTAAGCTCTAGCATGTGCATCAATTAAATTGAGCATAGCCTTCCTAGCAGCATCTAAACTCAGTACACCTGGTGGAAAGCCTCTCTTAACAAATACGTACCCCATCATGTAGAGAGCATTTGGTTCGTTCATTGTGCTCCACATATCAACAAGATCATCGAATTTCCAAACGACATAGGCTACGTACTTAACGAACTCAATCACTGTCCTCTTCTCAAGCCAACCAAGAGGACCTTCCTTCAAACCGCTTGCTCTTGCTCTAAGAGGATCATGAAGCCAGAGGGGTAGAGGCCAATGATAGAGGTTTAAAATTAGGATTTTGCCTCTTTTCTTCCAATCACAGAAGATCTCTCTATAATGCTCAACAGCTGCTTTATTAGCTAACTCATCCAGCTTTTTTAAGTGAACCTCCCTTACATCTACATGGACTACTGCATTGTCCCTAATCTCGTAATCTACCTTAACCTCAGTAGTTGGTTTAGGAAAGATTCTTGACCACTCAACACATAATCTAGCTGCATTCATGCCTAATCTATCAGCTATTGTGTGATCAATTGAATAGAGATTCCAGTAACCAGGTCCATTTTCAGGTAGATCACCACTAACTAATTCAGCTGTAATATTTTCATGAGAGTGAGTCCATACCCACCAATCTGAAGCTGTATCTTCTGAACCTGGAATACCCATCTCAAACTGGAAACTTGACATAGAGAAACCAAAGAGAAAGTCCTTAGGAAATTGAGTATACATGTACTGCACCCCATAATTACCTCTGTAGGGTACTTTTTATAAGCTGAGAAGTAATGGTACTATGGAAGTCTTTGGAGAGATGGTTTCTGTGAGGAAGTGGCACTACTGTATTGTTATTGAGGAGTTTGGGTATGTAAGTGATGAATTTAAGATGAGGATACTACATATAGCGAGAGATGTGCTACGTCGAGTATGTCCAAGAGATTACAGTCCAAGTGTAATCCATGCTCTAGTATTCGATACCTGGGATAGAATGTTACAAGTATTAAGCGAGTATTCTAGCTCGGTTGGGGCTTTCACCGAGTCTATAAGTCCTGAGCTTTTAGCTATACATGAATGTTGGAGTGGAGTACCGAGAATATGGGTATGTTGTGAGGTAATGAAGTCTTTACCACAGAAAGTTTCAACAGCAGTACTTCAACATGAGGTGTGTCATGCAGTACTTCATGGAACAATAGCTCACTACATACTTCCGGTACTAACTAGGGAGTATCTGGAACTACTATCAAAGATACTTAACGTAGATAGTGTAGATACGGTAGTTAAAGCTGTTCTCAACGACCTGTCTATGGCTATTAAGGATGCTGAAGTGACATTGGAACTACTTAGAGCTGGTCTACTACTAGATCAAATACACTTAGCACTTTACGTGACTACACAGTATTGTGAAGAAGACTTTAAGAAGTTTAGTAACATGAGAGCAAAACTTCTCATACTAGCTAAACCTCTAGCACTTATATCTCATGTATTGAGAACTAGCCTACGCCAGCTGGCTATGAGGTACTTAGAGTATTTAAGTTCGGGAAGTGAAGTACCTCTTAGTACTTTAATTTCAGTCGCTAAATACATTGGAGAATTGAGTATATTAAAACTAGATCTTTACAGTAAGGTCAAGAAATTACTACTGTACCTGTGTTGTATACCTACGTAACTTCAATACTAAAGTCATGGATTTTGCTGTTTCTTTAATCTCAGTTCTTCAACTAAATCCCTCTCTACAACATCTCCATTAGGTGTCACCTCCATGAATATTTGAGCTTGAAATCTGTATACTTTAGTATCCCTCTCTAACCACGCATCTGGTGGTAACATAGCTTTGATACAGGTCTCACATAGGAAGGTTTCTTCATCCCAACCATACTCCACAGGTACTTGAGGCAACAGTAAACCACTTCTAAATCCCTTCTCAATCATTAACCCGTGATAACCTACCTTAATGTGCTTAAGGTAGTCTCTAGGATCTTCAACTTTTATTAATTCCATTGGTGATAGTATTGACACCTCAAACACTACCTTACTAAGCTCATCAACAGTCATTGGTGGAAACCGAGGGTCTTCTGTTGCAGCAGCAATAGCTGACAGTATTACTGCTGTAGCTACGTTCTTGTACCCATGTGGAAATCCAATACATCCACGTAATTCCCTACGAGCAGGACCTAGATAAACCTCGATTGTTGTGAATACACCGTATCTATCTCTAAGTAATTTCTCAGGAGTTTCAGGTGGTGGATCAATAACCTTGCCATGTATGAGGTATTCTGTAACAGCCTTCCTAGCTAGCTTAACCAGGAATTTGCCCTCTTCAATGCTGTAGGGTTTGAAGACCTGAATCTCTCCACTCATATGCTTAACCTCAGTATGAACCTAGGGTAGGTACCTACATAAAGACTTCCTTCTTCCACTTTCGATAGAGATACAGTATCACAGCTAGAACAGGTAATATGGGGAAGAACGATAGTATTGTTACTGGAAGAAGAGCTGTTGATTCACCGGTTAGGACATAGTCGTAAAACCATTCCCAGTAGAAGAATAGTATTGATGGTATAGCAAATATGCCGAAGACTATGGTAAGTAATAGCTGCATCTTAGTTATCCTATCCTGGTATCTAGTCAACATCACGTAATTCAATGACTCAAACTTACTATTGACCAAAGATGCTAGATCATTAACTCTAAAGATCTTTACACAGTGATTGAATAACCTTCTTGACTCAGCATCTTTGAGGTAGAAACAGTTACTTAGGTAATCTGTTGCCCTACTGAACTCCTCTCTAAACTTCGTCAAAGCGTCAATGTCATTAAGCTTCTTTGAAGTTAGTAAGTAGTCTAAGGTCTTGAGTAGATGCCTCACGATATTGAGAAACTCCATAATGGTAATGTTGAGCAGTCTAAGCTTCTTACCCATTTCACCTCTTCCAATGTATTTCTTTTGAACAGAAACTATGTGAGCTTCATCTTCACTGAGAACCAATGTTATTCTCGGTGCTACTCTCCTTACTTTACCTCTACTGAAGTCCATTAGCTCTACTGTCCTAGCATACGTACTAGATAGTGACCTAGACACGATTGAGTGCGGAATAACACCTCTGTGGAGGTACGTCATAGCGTATAGCTGTGCATAGTACCTCCTAAGCACCTCTATGAATTTTCTCTCACCCTTCAGCACTTCAGTAAAGAGAATGGT
>CAZYGV010000076.1:0-5931 GCA_964647155.1 uncultured Thermoproteales archaeon
CTTGTATCGAGGATGTTTGCGAAGAGGTACAGTACTGTATCTACGTCAGGTGCTACGTAGAGGTCATTCCACCAGAAGTTATCTGCTACGTTGACTACGACGATTATATCTTCATCAGGGACAATATGTCTTAGACCTTCAAGTAGTTTAGGTGTTCCTGTTCCACCACTTAGAACTACTAGCCTCACATTAGTTCCCACCTTAATTGCTTTGCTTGGAGTTTTAGTTAAGTGCCGTGTTTACTTCTTAATCTACTTCTTAGGGTAGGCTCAAATAGATGAGTTGTCACTTGTACTGGGGAGTGCTAAATGGGTTCAGAGGTCTCTATTTCTACTCTAGTCGAGCGTGGTCTATGCTCCAGTTGTGGCGCTTGTGCTGCTGTGTGTCCTTTCTCAGCTATTGAGTTTCCAGAACCTTACTCGCTACCCAGGGTAATCGATAGTAGGTGTAGGTTGTGTGGTCTCTGCTATAGGGTTTGTCCTCAGGTAGATATTGTTGATGAGGTTAAGGAGAGGAAGATTAAGCCGTTGGCTACGTACATGGCTAGGTCTACGCTAGCTGAGATCTGGGATGTTGCTCAGTGTGGTGGTGTTGTCACTACGCTAGCTATGTACTTACTGGATAAGGGGTTCGTTGATGCTGTTGTGTCTGTTAGTAGGGATGAGTATTGGCATCCAGTACCTAAGCTCATTACTGAGAAGTCCAGAATTCTCGAGATAGCTGGTTCGAAGTACACCTATGTATCGGTTCTTACACTGTTGAGAGATGTTGTTAGAACTGATGCTATTAGGTCAGTAGCTGTTATTGGTCTTCCATGTCATATGAGAGCTATTGAAAGGATGAGGAGATTGAAGTTAGCTACTTCTCAGAAAGTCAAGTACCTCATCGGCATCTTCTGCATGCATAATTTTGAGTATAGTGTGGTGAAGTACATTGTTGAGAAGTTTGGTCTCGATATCAAGTCTATCTCTAAGATGGATATCAAGAGAAAGTTCATTGTTAAGCTTGTGGATGGTAGGGTTCTTGAGGTACCTCTTAAGGAGTTAGATCAGTTCGTTAGAGCTTGTTGTCGTAATTGTCCAGAGTTTGTCTCCACGATAGCGGATGTTTGTGTTGGTAGTGTAGGTGCTGAAGAGGGTTGGAGTACCGTATTCGTGATGTCTGAGAGAGGTAGAGAAATTGTTGAGAGTGCTGTAAGAGATCAATACCTTGAAGTCAAGGAGCTACCTGAGAAAGCTATGAAAGCTGTGACCAAGTTAACTAGTATGAAGGTAAGGAGTAAATGGTAGTAGTTCAAAAATAGCTTAAACTTTATTTCTTGCATCAAGATCTGTTAGGGAGGGATCTCGTTGAGCAAACCCCTTCACATCAAGATTGGTAAGCTTGAATCTCCTTCCTTAACTGCTGAGAACATTGACCTGGTTATTGGCTCTGTAGTCATTGAGGAGGAGTGGGAGCCTGCAGGTCCTGCTCCAAGACCTTCACTTTCAATGCTAAGGGCTTGGGATCTATTCCTCTTGAAGAGGTATGAACCTACGTACGTAGCTGAGAATAAGCTACAGCACGCAAAGACCTTACTCACACTCACGGTATCCGGTGCATTAGCCTACCTAGCACTAGCTAAGAGAAGGCTTAGAGCTGCGTACCGTAGGTTAGGTGAGGATACTCCAATTGAGTTAGGTGTTGCTGTTGAGGCTCCACTCACTAGGTTACTGGTAGGTATTAGGCCAAAGGTATTGACCGATCTTGAGGAGCCTCTGAGGTATGCTGAGGAGCAGATAGTTGAGGTTAGTGCATCCATCCATAGTAATCAGGAAGCTAGTATTGTGGACTTAGAGTCAAAGATGTTCCACATAGGTACAGCTACGCTACTACTAACTGAGGTAGCTGAGATAGCTAATCTAATGCTAGTTCCGAAAGGTATGAGGGTACCTGAAAAGCTTGAGTTCGGAAAGGCACTCATTGACTTCACGAAACCTGTAGTACTTGTCCTCGGTGATGTTCCTGAGGTAGTGGATGTCGTTGAGTACTGTGAGAGAAGTGGGTACATCGATAAGATCGAGATTGTGACTGGTGGATGCTATGCACTAGATACCGTCAGGATCGGTAAGTACGTGGTTAAGGTTGTTGGTACACTTGATGATGTTAGAGATGTTGTTGGTAAAGGGCTTGTGGATGTGCTTATCATTGGTGAGCAAGGTGCTATACCAGACATAGTTGAGAAAGCTAAGGAGAAGGGTGCTGTGGTGATTACGACAACAGAGAGGGCTTACCTAGGTCTACCAGACCTTACAGGTGTGGATACTGAGAAGATAGTTGAAGCTGTTAAGTCGGGTACATTAAGAGGATTTGCTGTCTTGGATGCACAGAAGTTAGCTAAGGTAGTACCTAGGGTAGCATTGGTAGTTCACGAAGCTAGGAAGGAAGTGAAGTCTAGAGCTCTTGAGGAGGTGAAGGAGGTCTTTAGCAGGGAGAAGTACGTAATGAAGCCACCACTTGGACCTGTTCCTGAACCTGTTATCAGGGATCTAGGTGTTCCTGTTGTGATGGGTACTATACCTGGTGTGATAGCTGTTGTTGGATGTAGTAACTACGCACCTAGTTCACTTGAGGAACTTGGTGAGATCCTTGAGGAGTTATGTAAGAGGAACTTCCTAGTACTCACGACAGGTTGTACAGCAATAGCGCTATCTAAGTACAGGACTAAGGAGGCAGGTCATGGGCTTTACGAGGACTTCCCTGAACAGACACTGGTAATGGGCTCACCAACAGCTGTAGCACACATAGCTGGACTTGCGCTCAAGGTACCACAGATCTTTGCTAGAATGCCACTGAGATCGAATGCACCTGCTTTAGTTGACTACCTACTTAATAGAGTTGGTGCTGTTGGTCTAGCATGGTCAGCACCACTTGAGAGGGATGCAGCAATTGCATGGGGTGTATTGAGGTGTGGTGTACCAGTTGTTGCTGGTCCAGCGCTAGCACCTGTTGGTAGGTTATTCCTTGGTAATCCAACTAAGCCAGAGAAGTACGTGATATACGACAAGAGGACGAAGAAGAAGGTATTCGTTGGACCAGTACCTGAGCACCTACTGTGTCTAGCTAAGAATAAGGACGAAGCACTGATGCTGATAACCAAGCTAGTTATGAGAGCTAACGATGGTCACAGCGCTAGGGCTATCAAGGTATGTCACTACGTCGACATGTACAGGAAAGTACATGGAACACTACCACCGGATCTACCGAACTATATCAGAGCTGAAGCAGACATAGCGATAACGATCAAGGATGAGGTCATGAAGTTCCTACAGGAGAAGGGTTGGAAACCACTGGATGAACCATTGGTAGATCCAACATGTTTACCATTACTCCAAGAAGTAGCAAGTTTATAAGTTACTAAGTAAGAGGTTATAAAGGTCATTAATTCATCTCCAAATAACTATATAGGTTAGCTAGAGGTGGTGCATAGTTATGTCCTCTAGCATAGTACCCGGATTTCCCGTTGACATTGGACCTGCATACGAGGGTCAGAGAATTAGGAGACCTGACATGTACGTTGAGTTTGGTGGACCTAAGATAGCTCAAAAGTTTGAGTTACTAAGGGTTAAGAAGTTAGAAGAGGTTGAAGATGAGAAGGTTGAAGTTATTGGACCTGACCTATCTGAGCTAAAGGAGGGTGAAAGCTACCCAATCGGTATAGTCATTGAAGTAGCTGGTGTAAAGCTCACACCTGAACTAGAGGGTGTTCTCGAGAGGAGGATTCACGACTTTCTAAACTACATCGACGGTGTCATGCACGTAGGTTCGAGAGCAGACATATGGATTAGAATAAGCAAGAAGGCGTACAGTAAGGGTCTCAACACACTGAAGCTAATTGGTCTAGCTCTGATCAAGCTATTTAAGAAGACCTTCCCCATGATTGAAAAGGCTCAGGTAAAGTTCGTAACAGATCCCGAGAAGGTTAAGGAGTACCTAGACGAGGCTATGAAGGTCTATGAGGAGAGGGATAAGAGAGCGCTAGCTCTAAGGGATGAGGATGTAGATACGTTCTACGGCTGTATACTATGTCAGTCCTTTGCTCCTGGACATGTCTGCATAATAACTCCTGAAAGACCATCAGCGTGTGGTGCTGTGTCTTGGTTTGATGCTAGAGCAGCAGCTATGATAGATCCCAAAGGACCAATATTCCCGGTACCCAAGGGTAAGTGCCTAGATCCAGTTAAGGGAGAGTATGAGGGTGTAAACGAGAAGGTCAAGGAGAAATCTCTTGGAAACGTGGAGAAGGTGTACCTATACAGTATGTTTGACTATCCAATGACATCCTGTGGCTGCTTCGAGGCAGTTGCATTCTACATACCGGAGGTAGATGGAATAGGAATAGTCCATAGAGGATTTAGAGGTAAGACACCAATTGGACTAACGTTTGGTCAGCTGGCAGAGCAGGTTGGTGGTGGTAAGCAGGTAAGTGGTTTCCTAGGTATATCGATACTGTACATGAAGTCTAGGAAGTTCTTAATAGCTGATGGTGGATGGAGAAGGGTTGTGTGGCTACCGAGTGAGCTTAAGGAGAAGCTAAAAGATGTAATACCACCAGATCTCTACGATAAGATAGCTACTGAGAAAGATGTATCAACTGTTGAGGAGTTGAAGAAGTGGTTGATCGAGAAGAGACATCCCGTAGCTAAGAAGCTAAAAGCTGCTGAAGCAGCACCCCCAGCTGCTCCACCTCCTGCACCTGCCGCTCCAGCTCCTGCACCAGCACCACCAGTAGCAGTTACGGTACCGACAGCAGCACCAGTACCACAGGTACCTATCAGAATCGTGCTACACAATGCCAGGATATACATCAAGAAGGTAGTTGTTGTGAAGAAGAGTACCTAAGGTGTTCACTCATGAGCACGAGACAGGAGGAGAAAAGGAGTACTGAGCAAGGTAGTGAACTAGGTACTGATCTCCTCAACTTCCTCCTTTCTCTTGTTGGTTTAGGAGCTACTGTTGAACTTCACGGTGTAACAATAACAGCTGAGAAAGTTGTCATAACGAAAATCGAGGGGAGTGGTAGTGAGTCAGGAGAGAAGGGTAAGGGAGGAGAGGAGAGAAGCAGAAGCTAGGAAGGTTGTTGCGGATTTACTCAAGCTACTGAGTACAGCTGATAGGCTAGAGTTCGAAGACGTTGTGATTGATGCTAGGGAGCTAACTATCGAGCTCATACCTCCATCGGCTCCAACAGGTCCAACGTACCTGAAGCTAACAGTTGAGCCAGTTGGTGTACCACAGCCACCAGGTGGTAAGCTAGAGTTCATTCTCGAAGTAACTCCAACAGGCTTTAGATTACTCACACCACCGGTACCTGGTGCTGTACCTGTTACAGCACCACCCATAGCTACTGGCCCTAAGCTTGTTGAGTTTATTAAGGTGGAGTACAAGTATCCAAGCCCTGAGTTCAAGGGCTCGATTGCCGAGGTCAAGATAGGTGCTACGAAAGCTGAAGGTGGCACAAGATCTACAGTGATTAAGATTGGTGGTGACAATAAGCCCCCTATCTTCAGGTTCCTAGGTTACGTAGTTAATAGACCGAAGGTAGCACTAGACGTATTCGATACAACTATCCCACTACCTAGAGCTGTGAGAGATGCATACGGTGATGTCCTCTCAAATCCCTATGAGTGGGCAAAGAAGTGTATCAACGTGGTTAAGGCAGATCTAATATCGTTTCACCTAGTTAGCACTGACCCTGGTATCAAAGATGCATCACCACAAGAAGCAGCTAAGGAGGTTGAACATATGCTCCAGACGATAGATACTCCATTCATTGTTGGTGGATGTGGTAATCCAGTTAAGGACCTAGAGACCTTTACGAAGGTAGCTGAGGTAGCTGCTAACGAGAGGCTCGTACTGGCATCAGTTACCTTCGGTATGAACATACCGAAG
>CAZYGV010000077.1:0-5905 GCA_964647155.1 uncultured Thermoproteales archaeon
AGACTCGTTCACATATCCACTCTGTATTTGGGCACTTAATGTCTTTGTACGAGATAGGCCTCCCGTAGTATGGGCATGACCAAGGGCAACCCTTTCCATGACCTCTAAGCTCTTGAAATAGTAATTGTCTGTAGATTGGCTTAGGATAGCATACCGATACTATAGCTCCTTCAGCTTTGAGAGCCTTAACGAAGTAATCCCTACTAACCCTCACTCTCTCCACATGGAGGAGAACATTGTATATGTGCCACACGTGCTTGACGTAGGGTTTCTCACTTGGCAGTATAAGGAGATCGCTCTTAGATAGGACTTCAGTATATACCTTAGCTATTTCTCTCCTCCTTTCATTCAATCTATCTAACTTCCTAAGCTGTGATATTCCTAGTGCTGCTTGCAATTCAGTCATTCTGAAGTTAAAACCTAGCATTACATGTTCATACCTTGACTCTTCACCATGACAACGTATCATCTTGCAAAGCCTAGCTAATTCATCATTATTCGTGATTATGGCACCACCTTCTCCTGTTGTTAAGTTCTTGGTTTGGTAGAAGCTAAAGCAACCAAGATCACCAAATGTACCTACCTTTTTACCCCTGTACTCAGCACCTACAGCTTGAGCACAATCCTCAATTAGGTAAACTCCATACTCCCTACATATCTTGACTATGTCATCCATCTCAGCTGGATGCCCACAGAGGTGGACAACAATTACAGCCTTAGCTCTATCTCTATGCTTCCTCAACTTGTCCTCTAGGTCACATGGATCCATGTTGAAGGTCTCTCTACTAACATCAACAAATACAGGTACAGCGTTGGCATACACCACGCAGGTTGCCGTTGATACAAATGTAAATGCGGGTACTAGAACTTCATCACCAGGCCCTATGCCTAAGGCTTTTAATGCTATGTAGAGTGCAACCGAGCCATTGGATACAGCAATACAGTGCTTAACACCGTGGTACTGAGCAAAGAGATTCTCAAATTCCTGAACCTTGGTACCAACTAATTGGCTTAATCTACCACTCTTGAGAACCTCGACAACAGCTTTAATATCGTCGTCATCGATTGGTGCCCAAGCCTCAATTCTTCTACCTATAATCGACTTACCACCTTCAATGACAGGCACTTCACTCAAGAAAAATCCCCAGGGACTTAGTAGGTGCGTACTTAAGTAAGTTTACGTACGATTAGGTAAGGACCTTCCTTACCAATGACAACGACCTTCTCACCCTTCTTAATGGGTTCAGTAGCTTTAGCCATCCAGTACTCACCACGAACCAGTACGAAACCTTCCTTACCAGGCTCTATATCGTCAAGAGCTTCACCGACCTCACCTCTCAGATCAATTAGAGCTCTACTCCTTGGTGTAGCTCTATGCACCTTTACAGCTTTATACAGTACAAATCCCATTATCGAACCTAGTGAACCACCTAGAGCATAAGCTGTCACGATTAATTGCCTAAACCACTCACCACCTATGAGCCACTTCTCAGGTGTTAGGTGTGGTAGCAGTATCGTACCCAGTATGAGCATCAATATACCTGTTATACCCAACACTCCAAAGCCTGGTGTTACAAACACCTCAACAAATAGGAATATTGAACCGAGAAGGAGTAGTGCAAGTGCTACGATGTTTACACTAAATCCGAGTCCAAGCAGACCAAGTATCATGAAGAAAGCGCCCACAGCTGCAGCGTAGTAGTGAGCTGATATTACACCGAAGAGGACAATCCATAGACCTAGTGAAAATAGGATACTCGATACTAGTGGATTAGCGAAGACTTCTAGAATACGTTCCCTAATTGATGGTCTGCAATCTTCAATAACTGCATTTGCTGTATGGAGCGTTACTGTGCCTGCAGCTGTCTTCACAGTCATTCCATCTACTTTCTCAAGGAGTTCACGTATGTTTGATGCAATTACCTCAATAACGTGGTACTTAAGTGCTTCACTTGCTTCTAGATTTAGGTTCTTTAGAACAAATAGCCTAGCTGCTGTTACGTTTCTACCTCTTAGCTTAGCTAATCCCTCAAATTGCTTCGTTATAGCATTGAGTATCTTGCTGCTATTGACTGGCCTAGTCGTACCTGTTACTGGATCATACTCTACAGGTTGTGCACTACCTATTATTGAGCCAGGTGCCATAGCTGCGATGTGTGTAGCTAGAAGTATCAGCGTTCCTGCCGACCAAGCTCTAGCTCCACTTGGAGCAACGTACCCGATAACAGGTATTGTTGAGTTCGCTATTCGGTCAACAATCTTGAGCGTAGCATCTAGGTAACCACCTGGTGTGTTGAGTACTAGTACTACAGCTACAGCACCTCTATCCTGTGCGTACTTAAGTACTGATTCTACATAGCTCAGTGTTGCTTGGGTTATTTCACTAGTTATATAACCTCTAACTACTATAGCTCCTCTCTCTTCAGGTATGTAGTTTTCAGGAACTTGTGCTAGAGCTAGGTTCAGAGTTAGGAGTATTACTACCAGGCAAAAAGTTGAGATTACATGGTAGAAACTTCTCCTCATTACCTACCCAACCCTCTCCTCAGTACTTGAGCTTGAAGATCTTCTCTGGAGCGCTCTCTGAAGTGCTGTTACTAGACCTACTGATGTTGAGAGGTCTGATGGAGCTATCACTACTAGGTTCTTTTCCCTTGCTACATCGACAAGTGTCTGAAGCTGTCTTAGTACTAGAGCTTCAGGTCTCTCCTGGTAGATCTTAGCTGCTTCAGCCATTATCTTTGCTGCATGTAATTCACCTTCGGCGACGATTATCCTAGCTCTCTTCTCACGTTCTGCTTCAGCTTGCTTAGCTATTGCTCTCAGTAGTGATTCAGGTAGTGTAACTTCCTTCACTGTAACTGCTGTTACCTTTATACCCCAGGGATCGGTTATCTCGTCGAGTAACTTCGTTAGCTTTTTGTTTATCTCTTCTCTCCTCATTAGTAGGTCATCTAGTTCTGCTTGACCAACTACATCTCTAAGTAAGGTCATTGCCATGAGGGCGGTTGCGTGATGGTAGTTCTCTACAGCTAGTACAGCTTTCTCTGGATCGAAGACCCTGTAATAAACTACAGCATCTACAGTTACCTCAACATTATCTCTGGTTAGTACTCTCTGTCTAGGTACATCGATAACTCTAGTTCTCAGATCTACCATTCGTACAGAGTCTATGAACGGTATAACTATTATGAGGCCAGGACCCTTAACACCAATTAACTTACCTAGTCTAAATACGATAGCTCTCTCATATTCCTTCACTATCCTAATCATGGAGAGAAGGAGGATTGCGACGATCAGTGCTATCACTATGGCTGGTATAGCTACAGACCACGCCTGTAACGCTACGATACCTGTGATTAATGTATTGAACATGATCTCGACTTCCCAATAAATTGGTGAAAATCACAAAATTAATTCTTACCCCTTCATCACTAACTCGCGGGAGTATATGTACACAGTTGTGGATTTGTTTTGTGGCGCTGGAGGATTCTCAAGAGGATTTGCACTCGAGGGCTTCAGGGTAATCCTAGGTATTGACAACTTTAAGCCATGTTGCTTAACATTTCAGGAAAATTTCAGGGAAGCCTATGTCATGTGTGAGGACATTAAGGAGATTACAGGTGAGGACATACTATCGGTGATTGGTGAAGAACCTGATGTCGTTATTGGTGGACCACCATGTGAACCATTTACACGAACTAACCCAAGTAGGTACCCCGATCCAGTTGATAGACTGTACACAGATCCAATTGGTCAACTCGTTCTCCACTTCATTAGATTAGTTGGTGAATTAAGACCTAAGGTCTTCGTTATGGAAAATGTAGTAGATGTTGCTGAGGGACCGCTTAAGAGGTATTTAAGGGAGGAATTTGCGAGAGTAGGTTATAAACACATATACTTCAATATATTGAGAGCAGAAGACTATGGTACACCATCCTGTAGGAGAAGAATCTTCATATCAAACATACCACTTAACCCACCTAAGTATGGTAGAAAGGTAACGGTAATAGAGGCCATTGGTGATTTACCTGAACCAGATGAACCACATGACATACCTAATCATGAACTTCACCCACTTTCACCAAGAAAAAGAAGAAGAATAGCTAAGTTAAGGTGGGGACAAGCACTCGTATACTATCGAGGTGCTACAGGAACCTTTAGGAACTTCATAAGACTACACCCCTATAAACCGGCACCAACAGTGATGGGTTCATCAAGGTTCATACACCCATTCAGAGATAGGTTACTAACTGTTAGAGAGCATGCTAGATTAATGGGATTCCCCGATGACCACATATTTCTGGGGGGTCGTGAAGTTCAGTACAATCAAGTAGGTGAGGCAGTGCCCGTACCACTAGCGAGAGCAATAGCTAGAGAGGTAAAGAAGTACTTAGAGGAGCAGGACTCTAGGTAGCACTACTCTGTCCACTTAATTCCTTAAGCCTCTCCCTAATTAAGTAGAGTACTGTAGCAATGTACCCAATAGTACCAATGTCACCAGAGGTATCTAACGTAACTACCTTTCCAAGTTCAAGCTCTCTCTTCGTTAATCCGGGTTCAGAACCACCAACTACAATAGCAACAGTTTCACCTCTCAGCAGAGCTTCAGCCACTTCACTGGGATTGAACAACTCCTTAGCATAGCTAGGTGGTGTAATGATGTATACCCTACTTGGTTTAATTAGCTCTAAGATGTCCTGTATATCGGCGACAAATAGGAATGACTTACCTAGCTTATACGCTAGCTTATGAACTTCAGGAACACCTGACTGAGCAGCAGCACCAATGGCCTTAGATACAACGAAGTTCTCAAAACCCATACCATACACTACCTTAGCTGCTTCAGTAACCCTACTAACAGCATGTACATTGTGTACAACGACGATTAATTTCTTTAAAGCATCCACAAAAGCAGGTACCGACATAGTAATCACCCATCAAGTAGTCAGCTAGAACCGGCGATCAATCACCAGTCATATTCTTAGAGGCCCCCTCTCATCACTACACAACACATCAAGAAACCTAGGTAATAAGTATTCAAGCGACGTAACCTAGACGTAACGAATAAATTCAAGTGAGAAAAGTTAAGTACAGACGAACATGGTAACTTCACTCATACCATCACGTAGCTCATGTTGTTGCTGAAATTCCGAACTTAGCCCACATAGGCTACCTCCTCCTTGGGGGTGATTCTATTGTCAAATTGTCCACATCCTCAGGTCACAAACACTGTACCTCTCTTCAGAAAGTTAAGGTACTGGTAATTGACCCAGTCAGCACTACTTTAATTAATGGTCTCAAAGAGCTAGGTCTTGAAGTTGTGTATAGGCCGGGTATCTCAAGGGATGAAGTAGCTGCCATATTACCAGACTTCGATATACTAATTCTGAGGGGTAGGTTAAGGGTCGATGAAGAGTTACTACGTAGAGGGGAAAAGCTAAAGATCATTGCTAGAGCTGGTACAGGTCTCGATAATATTAACGTAGCGAAAGCTAGGGAGAGAGGTATCAAGATCATCTCTGCTGAAGGGGCTTCAACGGAGTCCGTTGCTGAGTTGACAATATGTCTCATGATAGCAGCTGCACGAAAAATAGCTTCGGTAATTACTAATGTTCGAGAGGGTAAATGGATTAAGGAGGTAGGTATTGAGCTATTTGGTAAGGTTCTCGGTATTGTTGGTCTTGGTAGGATTGGGAGTAGAGTAGCTGAGATAGCTAAGGTACTGGGGATGAGGGTCATTGCTTATGACGTAGCTAATGTGAGGGAAAAAGCTGAGAAACTAGGTGTTGAAATCGTTTCCTCTCTACATGAACTACTTAGGAGAAGTGATGTTGTGTCACTACATGTACCTCTAAAGGAGGATACCTACCACATGATTAGTAGGCAGGAGTTCGAAGTGCTG
>CAZYGV010000078.1:0-865 GCA_964647155.1 uncultured Thermoproteales archaeon
CGTTTAAGGTCGTCAATATGGTAACGTTAATAAAATTCTCTCAGTACTCTCGCTCTGGTGTTTTCCTTGAAAGTTCGAGTAGGCATTGATGTTGGTGGAACGTTCACTGATGTAGTTGTGTTTGAACTCAATACTGGTCGTGTACGGAGGGTAAAGGTGCTCTCTACACCAAAAGATCCCTCCGTAGGTGTCATCGCTGGTCTCAAGGAGGTCCTTAAGGAGGTTAAACCTGGTAGCATTGAGTTAATCGTCCATGCCTCAACCATAGGCTCAAATCTCTTTCTCGGTCAACTAGGTCTAGAGATACCTAAGGTTGCACTCATTACAACTCGTGGATTTAGAGACATTCTCGAAATTGGTAGACAGAGAAGACCGGAGATATATAACGTATTCTTCACTAAGCCGAGACCTCTCGTACCTAGGAGACTTCGCTTAGTTGTTACTGAGAGAATTGCTTCAGATGGTAGGATACTAATTCCTTTGAGAGAGGATGAGGTCAGAGAGATTGTGGAGGTAATTAAGTCAGAGGGTGTTAGAGCTGTTGCTGTGTGTCTGCTAAATAGCTACGCAAATCCAGTTCATGAGAAGCGTATTGTTGAGATCCTTAGGGAGGAGTGTCCTGACATACATGTGGTTGCTAGCTATGAGGTTGACCCAGAGTACCGTGAGTTTGAGAGGATGAGCACTACTGTTGTGAATGCTGTTTTGCTACCTGTCATAGGTGAGTATCTGATGAGGTTGGAGAAGAGCTTTAGAAACTTAGGTATAGGAGCTAGATTCCTTGTGATGTTGTCTAGTGGTGGTGTCGCTACGGTTCAGCAGGTTAGTAAGGTACCTGCAGCAATCCTTGAGTCAGGTCCTGCTG
>CAZYGV010000078.1:875-5884 GCA_964647155.1 uncultured Thermoproteales archaeon
GCTGCTGGTGTTGTTGCTAGTGCTTACTTCGCTAAGTTACTTGGTCTAGATAAAGTCCTTAGCTTCGATATGGGTGGTACAACAGCTAAGGTGGGAACTGTTGTTCATGGTGCTCCACTACAGGTTCCTGAGTTTGAGATTGGTGGAAGAGTTCATAGAGGTAGATTGGTGAAGGGTAGTGGTTACGTCGTTAGGTATCCACACATAGACTTAGCTGAGGTATCTGCTGGTGGTGGTACTATTGCTTGGGTTGATGAAGCGGGGTCACTTAGAGTAGGTCCGTACAGTGCTGGTGCTGATCCAGGTCCTGCTTGTTATGGTAAGGGTGGTACTGAACCTACAGTAACAGATGCTAATTTGGTACTGGGTAGGTTAGGTAAGTTCCTAGCTGGTGGTAAGGTTGTGTTGAGGAAGGATTTAGCTGAGAAAGCTATTCGTGAGAAGATATGTGAGAAGACTGGTCTCGATCTTACAGAAGCTGCGTATGGAATAATTAAGCTAGTTAATGTTGAGATGGCTAGAGCTATGAGAATTGTAACTGTTGAGAGAGGTCTAGACCCTCGAGAATTTACCGTAATAGCTTTTGGTGGTGCAGGACCTATGCATGTGTGTGAACTGGCTGATGAGTTGGGTATAAGGAGCATAGTAGTTCCTACAGCACCAGGTACTTTCACAGCTCTTGGACTACTACTTACAGACTTCCGTCATGATCTCAAGAGATGTATCCTGAAACCTCTTAGTGAATTATCTCCACATGTACTCGAGAATGTGTATAGAGAGCTAGAGGAGCAGGGTAGAGAGATTCTACTCTCTGAAGGTATTGCTGAGGATAGGGTGATGTTCATTAGGTATGCTGACCTCAGGTACTGGAAGCAATCTTACGAGCTAACGATAGAGGTTCCGAGTAATCTAAGTTCTGTAGGTTTAGAGGAGCTTAGGAGGAGATTCATGATTAAGCATAGGGAGGTCTATGGCTACTCTGTCGATGAGGAAGTTGTTCTAGTGAATGTGAGAGTAGCTGCTATAGGGCTCACAGAGAAACCTGAACTGAAGAGATGTGAGGTTAAGAGGAGAGTACCACCATCTAAATCAGCAATTATTGAGATACGTGATGTGTATTTTGGTGATAAATACGGTTGGGTAAAGACGGTTGTGTACTCCAGAGATAGGCTATTACCTGGTACAGTTCTTCAGGGACCAGCAATAGTCGAGGAGTATGATGCGACAACAGTCATTCCACCAGATTGGTCTGGGTACGTTGATGAGTTTGGTAACCTAGTACTTTGTAGGGAATGAGTAGGTGATGTACATGGTTGATGTGATTACTGCTGAAGTTATTAGATGTTGTCTAGAGTACATAGCTGAAGAGATGGGTATAGCTTTAAGGAATGCGGCATACTCACCGAATATCAAGGAGAGGATGGATCATAGCTGTGCAATCTTCGATAGGTTAGGTAGGCTAGTTGCACAGGCTGAGCACATACCAACACACCTAGGTTCAATGCCTTGGGGTGTGAGAAATACGCTCAGGTATATTGAGAAGGAGGGTATAGTGCTAGAGCCAGGTGATGTAATCGCTGTCAATGACCCTCACATAGCTGGTACTCACCTAAATGATGTACTCATACTGAAGCCTGTGTTCTACAAAAGTGAGTTAATAGCTTACGTAGTGAATAAAGCTCATCAAGTAGATGTTGGTGGTAAGGTACCTGGAAGTATTTCAGGCGATGCTACGGAAATCTATCAGGAGGGTTTAGTAATACCTCCAATTAAGATAGTTGAAAAAGGTAGATTTAGAGATGATGTACTGAGGCTATGGTTGAGAAACGTCAGAGCACCTGAGATGATCATTGGTGATATTAGAGCACAAATAGCAGCATGTAATCTCGGTGAGAAGCACCTTCTAGAACTCGTTGAGAAGTACAGTGTGGAAACCATTAATGAGGTGTTCAATCATGTACTGAAGCATTGTGAGGACTTGACCAGAGCAGCATTGAGGAAATTACCGGACTTCGTAACTGAGGCTGAGGATTATGTGGAGGATGTTGGTGAAGAGGGTGAAGCCGTGATAAAGGTTAAGGTTGTTAAGAGAGGTGACGAAATAAATATTGACTACAGCGGCTCATCACCTCAAGTACCTGCACCAGTAAATGCACCGATGGGTGTCACCATAGCAGCAACCACATTCGTCCTCAAGACTGTAATGGCACCTGATCTACCTGTTAACGATGGATTTTACAGACCAGTACACATAACAGCACCTGAAGGAACCATAGTGAATGCTAGGTGGCCTGCTCCTGTTGGAGCAAGTATAGAGACAGCACAGAGAATAGTCGATGTACTGTACCTAGCTCTATCGAAGGTATTACCTGAGAAGGTACCCGCAGCAGCATGTGGTTCAATGAATAATATACTCATAGGTGGTGTAGATACTAAAACGGGAAAGACATGGGCATTCTACGAAACAGTAGCGGGTGGTTATGGTGGTAGGTACGGTATGGATGGTGTAGATGCTGTACACTGCAACATGACCAACACCATGAATACACCAATCGAAGCCATTGAGAGAGAGCTACCTCTACTCTTCACTAGGTACGAGATTAGACCTAGAAGTGGTGGTGCTGGTAGGTGGAGAGGCGGTATGGGTGTTGTGAGAGCATTTAAGTTACTAGCTGAGAGAGCAGTATTGACAGTAGTTGGTGAGAGAGTTAGGAGAAGCCCATGGGGCCTCTTCGGTGGTGCACCAGGTTTACCAGCTAGATACTACATAGTCAGGAGTAGTGGCGAGATCAAGATATTGAAGAGTAAGGAAAGTGTCATAATGTACTACGGTGATGAGTTCATCATTGAGACAGCAGGTGGAGGAGGTTACGGTGATCCACTAGAAAGAGATCCAAAAGCAGTACTCATGGACTACCTAAACGGCTTAATAACTGAGGAAGATGCTGAGAAACTGTATGGTGTCATCATTCGTAATGGTAAGCTCGATGAGAAGAGCACAGAAGAACTGAGGAAAAAGCTAAGATCTACCACAAAGCAACCTACGTAGAACTCCTACGTAGAACTAGTACTGGAACCATCACGGGAACTCCCTCCTTATAACCCTTAAACTCTAGACCAAACCTTCTCTCCAAATCTAGATCCTCAACATACACTTCCAGTATGAGCAAGGGGGTCCCCACAAGTAAATTAGCGAGAAGTAGCTCAAGAGAATGAAGTAACAACTCAAGACCATTCAGCGACAAAATAGCACTAGATTTTGAGGATATCTAAGAACGCATAACACCGAGATCAAGCATACCCTTAACCTCAATACCAAGTCCTACAACGAGAACCATAACACTAACCACTAACAAGGTAACTTAGGTAGAGGGAGAGAAGTACTAGGGTATAGATAGAGACCAATGATGACAATCCCTATGAATACCTGTGATAGAGTAGCTGCTAACCGAAATATTCAGTTAGCTCTCTTCTTCTCAATAGAATCTCTCAACGGTGTAACAGCAATGAGTACCATAGTAGTAGCTAGAGCGCCAACAAATGAAAACATAGTTACAGATAGCATAAAGTAGTCACCTGAATTAGCCAAGACCGAACTCATCACTAATCTGGTAAGCCCGCACCCCCATTATTGAGATAGCGAGTAATCACAGGGATATTAGGTTCATAAAAGGTCATTAAGTACCCTTAGTACACTCCATGTAAGCTCTGTGCAGACATCTAACATCCCGTAAAGTAGTATCTCGAGGAACAGGTCTAATCTCTCTAGCAGATCTAATACCCTCAATACTTAGCTCAACTCTAAGCAATTCTTACTTAAAGAACTTCACACAGCAGTAACATCACCACGTAGATTAACTACCCGCGGACCATCAGTAAACTCAAACCATCGAGAACATCAACCATGTAAATCCAGGTAGAGAATACAAAGTCTTCAAGTGCTTCAGAACTTAGGAGACAGATCCAGATCTACAGATATGGCAACAATAACCCTAGCACCTAAGAGAGTACATGTCTTCGTTACCTCAAGGAACAAAACGTCATAGCAAATCTCAACACCAGCTAGTATAGACTTCACGACCACAACCTATAGGATCCTGAGTATGGCTTGAATCACCTAGCTTCACCAAATACTATGTAGGTAGGTAGATGCCTCTTCCTAACAACATCTGACGACACTAATATTTGATGAGAGAGATAAGGTAGCTAATGGCAATATAAGAGCTAGATGATGGTGAATTTTGATTGGGGGTACCTTGGTCAGCAAAAGACCTGTGGATTAGCTTAGGTATATATTTTTGTGGGGTCCCTAAGTGAGCTACTTCATCGGGGGAATACTCCCATCCTCGTAGCCCCGGCGTGGGACCCCATACAGAGGACACCTCTGGAGGTTACTAAACTTAACTACATGACCTAACTTACACTTTACTTTCGAAGTACTGAATCTATTAACGTAGCTACCAGTAGCAACGATAGCGCGTAAGCTACGTACATCTTTCTCGAGTTGATTAAGGCTTCCACAAGTAGTATTGCAACAGCTATTAGGAGAACCTCAACGAGCTTCATGAGAAAGGACTTGGCGAATTTCCTAATACCTGTATTTACTAGGAAGACATACTCCCACCTAGGTGTATACCCCGTGGATTTTATCAGTGGAGGAGTCTATTAATTTCACCGCACTTGGATCACGTAGCTAGGAAGTGCTCGATCACATGTGACCTCTGAGGTAGTGAGATTTGGTGGCCCCGCCGGGATTCGAACCCGGGACCTCCCGCTCCCTCAGCGGATGCTCGTGAGGCTTATGCGGGTGGGGACAACCCCCACCCTGGGCATCCTAACCGCTAGACGACGGGGCCTAGTTCTCACCTCTGAGTTCAGTTTAGGAAAATTAATCTTTTACCCGATTACCATTTATCCCACTACTCAGCATTGTCTATTGTTGGTGTAGGAAATGGTTGAGGAGATTAGTGGAGTAGCATTTGGTACGTATGATATAAATCATGTAGTTC
>CAZYGV010000079.1:0-5805 GCA_964647155.1 uncultured Thermoproteales archaeon
AGAGGGAACGAATTACTGAGCATTTACCTAACTCGTCTTCGTAGGTTTTACAGAGAGTTGTTAACACATTACTATGAAGTTCAGATTCATGGTGATGGTGTTAGGTGTGAATTCTGTGGTAGACATTGCTTTGTTGAGAAGGGTAGCGCTGGGTCTTGTGGTCTTAGCTACGAATCTATCGCTGCTAAGAAGTTACTGATGTGGGCTGTTATCGGTCTTAGTACTCACCTACACTCACTCAATACCTTAATGAGGTACTGTGGAGCTAATACACTACCTCGTATCAAGACCTCTAGTGGTGTGTACATTATCGAATCTGTGGTGGGTAAAGTACCTGAGAGTTTAGGTGAATTACGTGACTTTGTCTATGAACTGAATGAGGTTTGTAATTGGTTGGTAGCACAACTACACTTTGGTCAGGAGTGTTCAGTTACTGAGTTAGTATCTCTCAGTCTATTTTCTGGTCTTTTAGATTTGATGGTTTGTGAACTGTACGAGCTGATTAATAATGCTATGAGGAAGGTTAAGAATTTCACTCCTAGATGTGGTTTGAGGGAGGTACCTGTCGTACGCTATAGGGTAGATAAGCCAAGTATACTTGTGATTGGTCATAATTCACCTATTGTTGCTGAGTTAGTTGATCTGGTTAAGAGACGGGGGACTGATGTGCAGATTTACGGTCTCTGCTGTAGTGCCCACGAGCTTTCGCATTATGTGGATGGAAGTGGTAGGTTCTTCTTTGCCGGTTCTTTAGCTGAGCAGATTGAGGCTGTAGCTTCGGGTATAGCGGATGTAATAGTCATAGACGAGCAGTGTATCATGCCTCTTGTACTCACTATTGCAGATAAGCTAGGAATCACTACCATACTGACGAGTCCATCCATATGTAGTGATGCTCCTGATTTAACATACTTAGGTAGTTGTAGCGATATCGTTAGGAAGGTTGTAGAAGATAAGATAAGGAAGTTCATTGTAAGTGATGTTAGATTAGCTGCTGAGGTAGCTATTGAGTTAGCTAAGTACTGTTGGCTTAGTGGTGGTTGTAAGAATAGAGTGAAATTGTTGACTAGATGTAGTGACTGTCTTCAATGCCTTAAATTGGGTACTTGCTACGCGTTTCAGATCTCCATCGAACAACCTACTACGTGTCGTGATTGTGTTCTATGTCTCGAAGCTTGTCCCGTAGATTACCCGATCTCTAGGTACCTGCAGTTAAAGACGTGTAGTTCTCATGAAGTCCATTACGTGGTTTCTGGTCTAGATCAGGTACCTAGAGCTGAGATTCATGACGCAGCACCGACCTATGTAGTGGGCTTCATTCCCGGAATAGTAGCTATCACTGGTTGTCCTGAGTATCCCCACTCCTGTAGCGATCTATCAGCTCTAGTACAGGAACTTAGGTCACTAGGCTTCACGGTTTTATCTGCTGGCTGTACAGCTATCGTCCTTAGCTACTTTGGAGCTTATGAGCATGGTGATTTAGGCTTTACCAAAGGTGGATTAGTGAATTTCGGTTCTTGTTTCAGTAATGTACGTATAGTTGAGTCATTGATCGAGTTTGTACGTGGGTGGAGTGGATTGGAGATACGTGGTAACTATGAGAAGATCTTTAGCGAGATCTTATTGAGGATACCTGTAGTAGCCACATTACCTGGATTATTAACAGAGAAAGCTCTTGCTCTAGCACTTGGCTTTGCTTCATTTGGAATACCAACTCTTGTTCGATCTACAGCGGTAACCTCATTACTCAGCATAGTTGGTAAGGAGTGTAGTAAGTACTTTGATAGACGGTGTAGAGCTATCCTCACACTACCTACAGTACCCCCCATACTGTTTGCATCAGTAAACAAAAGAGAACTATTTACAACAATTGTACTCTGTAGTATGAGACATTGCGAATCTCCTTACTCGAGGAGAGTTAAGTACCGTGTACTTTATGAGCAAGGCATTGACATAACAAGGTATGTACGTACTTTCTACGAGCTTCCGAATGGAATTAAGGTAGAGGAGGAAAGACCAGGATACGTACCTGACTTAGAGCTAGTAGTAGGTAATAGCTAGGTATCCTTAACTATTGTTTTCTCAACTCATTCCTAACTAACTGAGCTGCCTTTCTCGCAGATAGTACTACAGAAGTCATGTCGAATACTGGTTTTGGAGATCCAAAAACGGCATTAGCAGCTAAACCGCAGACAACTATGCCTGGTAGTACCTTTCGTGTGTTAGCAATCATAGCTCTACTAGCTTCCTCTACCCAGTAACCTCTCAACCCTATGACCGTGCCATCTGGAGTGGGTACCTCTAGGTACGGTACACTTCTTAGTGCAGTCTCAACAACAAGAGCATTTTCTGTCGTATCAACAATAGCTCTAGACCTTATACACGTTGTGAAGTTACCAATCTCAACAACAACTCCCTGAACAACGTAATTTCGCAACTCTCTTGTGTATAGTACGTCTCTGAAGTTAGCAGGTAGCAGTAGCTTGACCTTTCTCTCCAAGCACCTAGCTACGGCCTTGATCATTAGTGTGTAGAGGTCCATGACTAAAATGTCTCCCGACGAATACTCCTCTACTAGACCATGCTCCTTGAGTATCTCTATGGCCTCTCTCCTGAATACAGCAACACCAACTGCATCTTGGTAAGAGTACTTAACCTCGTAAGGTACTGTACCCTGTAGAACGAGCACTACCGAGTGTTCTGTAGCTAAGTCAATCGCTACCAGCGGTGAGGCTATACTCGATCCAACAATTACGCAATCGCATGTGATGTTTGGTGGGTAATTTGTAGCTATGTACTGAAGAATTGAGTTCAGTACCCCGGAATCGCTCATCAATTCGCTGGGCATGATTCTCATCACCACAGAGTAAATAACCTAATCTCGAGCTTGAGTTCACTGTGAGACTACTTGTCAAGGTTTTCTACGATGGTAGGTATTTTGAGGGTTACGCAAGACAACCCGGTAAAGAAACTATTGAACAGCATATCATTGATGCACTAATCGATTGTGGATACATACGAACAGCTAAAGAGTCTAGATTTCAATCAGCTTCAAGGACGGATCCTGGCGTATCGGCTATATCTCAGGTAATATGCTTTACGACAAATAGAACTACGTTCTACATCATGGAGGTAAATGATAGACTTCCACCGCAGATAACATTGTGGTCCTATACACGGGTTCCACAGGACTTCAATCTACGTAGAGCTATAACCTATAGATTCTACAAGTACTTCAAGAAGTACGAGGGTGAGGACATTAGCTCTATGAGTGAAGCAGCCAGGCTACTAATTGGGTACCATGACTTCAGGTATCTCTGTATTGTCGATAAGAGGAAACCAGTAACCAAGACTAAGGTGTATCGCGTTGCTGTTAAGCATATACGTATTTTGGATCTCTTAGTATTTGACTTCGTAGGTAGGTTCTTCCTCAATAAAATGATTAGAAAGTGTGTATCTGCACTCGAAATGGTTGGTAAGCATCTACTCAGTATTGATGAGTTCCGTAAGGTAATCGATAGTGAGGTTAGGCCGAAGGTATCCATACCGTCAGCACCAGCTAGTGGATTAGTCTTGGTTGACATTGGTCTGCCCATCAGGTTTAGGTTTACTATATCTAGACAGGCACTTAAGAGAATAAGGAGGTACCTCAAGACTACGGTGCAGGAGCTTTGGTCATGTACTTCTACACTAAGCTATATTTACGACATGATGCTTGATGTCAGTAGTAGCGTTGGGCATATTTATTAACCCTGAAGCAGTACTGTAACTTGGTGCCCTACTGATGAGGTACCTGCAGAGATACCTATACTACTATGGTGATGAGAAGTATATTGTAGGTACATGGTTGAGGTCGTTATTGTATTATAAAGACTCTTCCCTTAGCTCATACGAAGTTTCACTTATGTCTCAGGTAGCTTATAGTGACTTACTCAACTACCTCCTAGTTAAGTGGGACATACTACGTAGACAGACAAGTAGTGGTAATCCACTACTTTTCCTAAGTGAAAGACTAAATTACGAGCTACATACTAGACCAATGAAGTTGTATAAGTTGATCGATGAGTGGTTAGACTTTTGGTTAGTTAAGTGGAGACAGAGAGTGAAGTTAGTTTTCAGTGAATCAGAACTTGAGAGTGCTAGTTTGAAGGAGTTGATTAGTGAAGTTGAGCCTATCATAAGTAGACTAGACGACTTAGTTACTAAGCTATATAGAGCACTCCTCCCTAAGCTCATAGATGTACTCGAGATATGCTTCACTAATGTAATTCTCGATGGCTTGATTAAGACTGAAGTCAAGAGAATGCTTGAGGAGGCAGGCCTAAGAGGTGTTAGTATCGAAAGTAAAGTTAAGTACATTCGAAGACATAAAGCTACACTATACAGGAGACTAGTAAACAGGATACGTGAGCTACCAAAGCTCTCGGTGCCACTGGTAGTTTTGAGAGTTGATAAATCGATATTAATTGGTAGTGACGTGAAACCACTCCTCTACACGTAATCCAGTATAGATGATTTCCCTCTCGCTACTTCACTTGTAGCTCTCTTGACCTCAATTAACTTAAGACTAGGTAGCTCAATAGCTGTTATACTTCTTCTCGCAGGAAGCGAAGTATTTACGAAAAGTGTAGAACCTATTCTTAGCTCGGTAACCCTAGCGTTATGAGCATGGGCATAGAGCACTAGATCAACCTTACTCTCTAGAACTACTCTCTCCATAGCTTGTGAACCCATTTCAGGCCATATTCTCCTATCCTCACCCTGGAGTAACTTGAATGAAGGTACATAGTGAGTTAGCAGTATTAGTACATCAACGGAGTTTCTCAATCTCTTAAGCTCACCCTCTATAACCTTCAATCTCTCGGAGTATATCCTATATATGTTGGGTATGTGTTTTCTCTGCCATGAGGTAGGTCTATCGAGTACACCTCTGGTACCGACTACACCTACCTTAATCCCATTAACCATCAATACCATTGACGAATCATCAAGCCACGTAATCTCTGGGTACATCTTCCTCAGCTCGTCTTTAACATCGTCGTACTCCTCATTACCAAAGCAAGCTAGTATCCTAACACCTCTCCACTTCTCGTTTAGTAGTGTAAGTACCTCACGAAGATACTCAGTATGACCTCGATATATGATATCGCCTGACAATAGTACCAGAGTTGGAACTACAGTAATTTCCTGAAGACTTGTCCTTAGGAGGTTGATGTACTTTGGTGAATGAACATCACCGAAGGCTACAAGGATCGGAGACATTACCGATACCTCCGTAACTGTGAAGGGCGCCCAAAGACGACCGTGCTCATCGGAAGCCAGAGCTACCTCACACGGTCGGGAGGCCCAGCTATTAAGCTTAATTGGTAACTTAAAAATTATACCCCTTTAGGCGCGAAAGTACTTACCACAGCTTAAGCACTTAACCAGTTTGCCTTTCTCTCCATAATCACGTATCACAATCACATTAGTTGAACCACACCTACACTTAAGTTCCTTACTCTGCATGTATGCTACCTCGCGTTTTTACGGTATTGAGGACTGAATAAATTCTTTGCTCTACTCGTGAACTACATCACACCTGTTGAAGTTGTGTGCTTTACTTGCTGTGGCTGTGGTGTCGGTATCGGTGGTGGTAGTCCAAGCTCACGAGAGAAGAGCAACACCTCGAAATAGCAGTGCTGGAACACAGCTGTGAATATTGGCTGTGGAACAATACCTTTCTCAAGATCTTTCATCAATTTCTCTAATGAAGCTTCATCACTAAACCTAATCTCGGCAATACCCTTAACCGTCATCGTGAGT
>CAZYGV010000080.1:0-1722 GCA_964647155.1 uncultured Thermoproteales archaeon
CCACTTATGGTTGGTGGTTTTAGAGCTATAGTGATACCTGAATTCACTATTCGTGGGTGGATACATAGCTTTAGAGTAAAACACGGCATTGCTGCCGAGGTCGTGCTATGGCATGAAGGTTATGTTACGGGTCTCACAATATTTGAAGAGCTTAGGAGAATTATGAAGGGGGTAAAGCTAGATAAGTTGGTGACAGTTTTCCTGAAGCTTGCTCAAGGTCTTGGATGGTTTATTAGCGAAATCATTGAGCTTAATTTCGTTAAGTCCTCCGCAACGATAAGAGTATACGATTCGT
The DNA here is from genome assembly GCA_964647155.1 of uncultured Thermoproteales archaeon. Lineage (GTDB taxonomy): Archaea > Thermoproteota > Thermoprotei > Thermoproteales > B15-G16 > B15-G16. The sequence continues at coordinate 296 of CAZYGV010000080.1, forward strand.
TTGAGTGTGTTATCGGTAAGAGGGAAGGAGTTAATAGAGTGTACAGCCACTTTGTCAGAGGTCTTTTCTCAGGATTTTTCACTGCTCTTTTCGGTAAGGAGGTTGTTGCTATTGAGACTCAGTGCATAGCTAAGGGAGATCCATATTGTGTCTTTGTGATTAGACCCAGATCCTAAGAACTCTAATCAGATATGGCGAGATTCTTCACCACTCTGCACTCGGCAAATTCATCATCTATCTCACGTGAGTAAGTTTAAACTCAGTATTCTTCTTAGACTTTACGGGTGTCCCAATGTACATTAAGCTCTTTCTCGGAATGGTAGGAACAGCGCTAGCAATACTGCTTGTCACAGCTTTGGGTATTGGATTTGTGCTTTACGCACTAGGTGTATTCAGCTTCACAGCACTCCTCATATACACAGTAGGTATTAGTGTGTTTCAGTGGTTATTTGCTCCTGCAGTAATTGAGCTAGCCTACAGTGTTAGAGAAGCTGACCCCACTAGGTATTCATGGCTTCATGAAATAGTTGAGGAGTTATCGAGGAAAAGCGGTATTAGGAAGCCTAAGGTTATGATAGCTGATATCCCTGTACCTAATGCATTTGCTTACGGTTCACCATTGTATGGTAATAGGGTAGCTGTTACTCGTGGTCTTCTCAATGTATTGAGTAGAGATGAGATTGCTGCTGTACTCGGTCATGAAATAGGTCATCTAAAGCACAGAGATGTCCAGATCATGACCTTTGCAACTATACTTCCCGCAATATTCTTACTACTAGCTAGGTACCTCTTCTGGTGGAGCTTCTGGGTCCCCGCAGCTGAGGAAAGGGAAGAGAGAGGTGCTACACCACTAATTCTTGTAGCAGTAATTGTTGGTGTAATAGGCTTCCTCTTGAATTTGCTTGTACTGGGTTTAAGTAGGTTAAGGGAATACTATGCTGATTACCATAGTGCGTTAGTTGTTAGAGGTGGTGCGAGAAAGCTACAGCTAGCTTTGGCTAAGATCGTTACCTCAACAGCAAGGATAGTATCTCATAGACCTGAATTACTGTCTCACCTATCTCCATTTAGAGCTCTCTTCATTACTGACCCGAATAGGGCTATTGAGGAGAGTGAGGCACTAGCTGAGTACTCTAGAGAGTGGTTTATTGTTGAGCGATTGAAGAGAAGAAGATTAACATTCATGGATCAATTAATGGAGCTATTCTCCACGCACCCACACATAGTCAAGAGGTTGAGAGCGCTCGATGAGATCGCAAGGGAGCTTGGCCAGTAATCGATGAAACCAACACGCCTTAAGTATTAATTCTCACTTTTTTCACTTGTGATGAGTTTGGCTACAACTGATCGGTGAGGAACGTCGGAAATGCTGATCAGCTACGGCCGCTCTCTTCACTTCAAATCTGCTTAAAGGAATTTCATCACCA
>CAZYGV010000080.1:1822-5804 GCA_964647155.1 uncultured Thermoproteales archaeon
CAGCGTACATGGCTGTCTCAGCTTCAAGACAGTAGTACAGTGGTTTGATTCTAGGCACAAACTTTTCGTGGTAGAGGTACTCCGTAATTTGTCCCTCTCTGACTAGGTTAGGTAAATTACCTCGTATGAGGTTCATCAGAAATACCTGAACTTCATCATCTAGGTTATGTCCAGTAGCTACTTTCGTTGCACCGAGTTCCCTAGCTACTCTATTAACCAGGTACCTCCTGAAGACACCGCATACAGTACATGGCTTGAGTCCACGGTTCATGTACTCAGCAACAACATCATCAAAGTCAAATCCAAAGTACTCTCTAAAGCTAACGACGTGATACTCTAAATTTCTCTGTTCACAGAGTCTCTTGAGCACCTTAATCACCTCCCCCTTTCTCCCTCGAATTCCCTCAATAACTGTGAGTGCGATTACCTTGATGCCTAGCTCTCTGGAGTACTTACTCAGTATGTGGAGAACAGTCGTACTATCCTTACCACCTGAAACACATACTAGAACTACATCACCTCTCTTAACCATTGAGTAATTCCGAAGGGTTGACAGTACTTTCCTTTCAATATAGTTCACGAAACAGGATCTACAGAGGGCTAGCTTGCTCGGATACCTAAACACAACATTCTCTGAACCACAGAGAGTACATCGCATTACGCTCCTCTCGTTATTGGCTGTACCACTATCTCAGTCTCCTTGTTGATTGCCTTCTCCTTTGGCACCACTATACCATCGATAAGCGTAACGACTTCAAGGGGATTGATCCTAAGGCTGAGCAGTAGCTCAGATATCTTGGTACCTGGACGTACATAGAGTACGTAGGTACCTCTCCTAACGTGTTTAACCACTACTCTCATCTACTATACCCCACAGTATCTCTGTGGTGATGTCATGGGTTTAAGCATTGTGTTAACTCACGATGTTGATTCAGTGAGGAAGCCAGTAAGTCACGTACTGAGAGTATGGAGGAGGTTTCGTACAGTTGATTTGATCAAACACCTACTTCACCTTACGAATCTCTACAACAATATTGAGGATCTTATGAGGATTGAGGATAGTTGTGGTGTTCGCTCTACCATTTTCTTCCCTGTATCTCTGTTCTCTATTGAGGAGGTACTGGATTTAGTACGTACCCTACAGCGAGGAGGTTGGGAAATTGGTCTTCATGTAGTGATTGAACCGATTCAGACCGTAGCTCTAGTTCGTCAACAGTATGATCTGTTTACATTTGTGACAGGTGTGAGACCTCTTGGTGTGAGGTCTCATTACTTGATCTTCCGTAGAGAGCTAGTACCTATCTATCGTGAATTAGGTATAGTCTATGACTCAACGTTAAGAGTTGAAGAGTCTAAGTCCTTTGATCCTTTTTCACTTGATGATCTAATTGAGTTACCTATTGCTGTCATGGACGCTGATCTCTTTGGTAGGTATAGGTTAAGTGAAGAAGTAGCATTACGCTACATCTATAGACGTATTGAAGAGGCTAAGGATGTGGGTGCTAAGTACTTCACTATACTATTTCATCAAGAATCCCTGAGGATGAGAGGAGGAAGAATTTATTCTCGTCTGATTAAGGAGCTAAGTCAGAGATTTAGTATTGTTCGCTGTATTGATGTAGTTAAGGAGGTTAGAGGTTATGTCTAGTGAGTCTGGTGATGGGAGAATACATAGGATCCTGGTTACAGGTGCTGGTGGTGTTGGTGGTGTCAATTTTGTTAGAGCACTACGCGCTTCACCTGAGAAATTCTTCGTTGTTGGTACTGACTACAATGAGTACTACCTCTTGTTTCCTGAAGTTGATGTTAGAGTGAAGTCGCCTAGACATGACGATCCCAAGTTCATTGCCTTGATCAAGTCACTGGTTAGTGAGTATTGTATTGAGTTTATCCATCCACAACCCGAGGTAGAGGTTGAGGTACTGTCTCAGTATGTACATGAGCTTAGAGCAAGAACTCTAATTCCACCATCAGAGACAGTTAAGGTATGTCGTGATAAGTACCTAACATACCTCAAGCTTAAGAGATGTGGTATTCCTGTTCCTGAGACATATTTGGTGACGGATCTAGATGAAGTAGATAGAATTGTTAAGGATCTCGGTAGTAAGGTTTGGGTTAGAGTTAGGAAGGGTGCCGGTGGTAAACTAAGTTTACCCTGTACTTCAAGTACTGAGGTTAAGCTGTGGATTAAGCTATGGAGTAAAAGGGGTATTCCCATAGAGGACTTCATAATTCAGGAATACCTACCCGGTAGAGACCTTGCTTGGGATAGTCTATGGTACAATGGTGAACTCGTTATGTCATTTATTCGTGAGAGAATTCACTACATATTCCCCCACATATCCCCCTCCAGAGTTACAGGAACGCCAACAGTATCCAGGATAGTTAGGCACGATAAAGTTAATGAGATATGTGTGAAGGCCGTTAAAGCACTTTGCGATAAACCTCAAGGATTCTTCTGCATTGACCTCAAGGAAGATTCAGAAGGTAATCCACGCATAACTGAAGTTAACATAAAGGCTCACACAACTGTTGGTCTCTGGTCCTTCATAGCCTCAAGGATATTGAAGTTGCCTCCCTACTACAATATGGTCTACACATACGTGAAGTTGGGTCTTGGGGACGAAGTTCCTCTAAGTGAGATACCGAAGTTCGACATCTATCCCGAAATAACGCTACTGAGACACATAGACTGTGGTGTTTGGATCATAAAGAATGGAGAAAAGATTAGGGTTCTATGAACTTGCCAAGTAGTTACGGTACTACGAGACGCCAAGTGCTCTATCACCAGCATCTCCTAGGCCTGGAACAATGTAGCCCCTCTCATCCAGCTTCTCATCTATAGCAGCCGTAAAGACTTCGACCGGATACCTCGATAGTACCCTCTCTATAGCTAATCTCGTTGATATCACAGTAATGAGGATACATCTCCTAGGTTTACCACGCTTGTAGACTTCTTCCAGTACTCTCAACATGGTACATCCAGTAGCGAACATTGGATCAGCAACTATAGTCACCGTATCATTTAGATCATTTGGAAGCTTTATGTAGTTCATCTCGATATCAAATACATAGTCAGGTGCAGCAATCTCCTTCTCAACCCTACGAGCACTAACAATACCAATCCTAGCCTTTGGAAATACCTTCAGTAAACCCTCAACAAGCGGTATTGCAGCTCGCAGAACGTTGACTATGACAACTCTGTCCAAATCCTTTATCTTAACTCCTTTTGCCTTTGATAAAGGAGTTTCAACAAGTACTTCCTCAACATCAAATGTTCTCAGTACTTCGTAACCTAGGTACGTACCTATCTCACTTAGCTTCGTCCTGAATACTTCAGGTGGTGTATCCTTGTTCCTTAGCACTGTAAGTATTTCCTGTACCAGAGGATGGATTATGATCTTTACCCTACCACCATACTCTTCCCTGAATGGAAGCACAAAACCCTTATGTGAGTGAGATTAGGTCTTTAATTAACTTTTGCATTGTAGCTTTTACTCTACGGTACAGTATTATCGATGTGAACATTACAACACCTACCAATACTATAAGGATAATCATAGCTTTGTACTTTAGCAACTTCTCCAATATATTGACCTTCTTTAGCTCAATTAGGTAAGTAGCTTCGGCAAGTAGAGTACCTGATGATTGATCTACAATTCTTACCTCTACAGTATAGCTCTCTAGGGGTATTCTCGGTATTGGAATTATGACATCCTTACCAAGTGGTAGAGTTACCTCCTTGAGTACGGTCTTGTATGTTGTATTACCGTGAAGTAACTTCATCACTACTAATGTCTTAATGCTACCAGTTGATGAGTTTACTAATCGAATAACGAGATTGTTCTCAAGTTTTTTCAGTGAGACCACAGGTCGTGTACTTAATCTAGTCGATTCAGCTATCTTCGTGAAGTTAACGTAGATGCACTCTGTACCCGGTATTGACACATTAACACTACATGTTGTGTACCCTCTCTTCAGG
>CAZYGV010000081.1:0-5748 GCA_964647155.1 uncultured Thermoproteales archaeon
TTCTCAAATTCAATCGTTATATATACAGGGCGAACGTCCGTCTCTGGGTACATTCTAGCTGCTCCCGGTCTTGGTCTCATGAAGTGAGTTGTACCATCTGGATTAGCTGCTCTGGTCTCTTCAGGAACACCGTATATTGCTTCTTTAACTCTCTCAATTATTACATTGAAGGCTTCCTCTACATCAACCGGATTACCTGCTATTAGGATATATCCATCATGTGGTCCAATACCTAGCTTCTCCTCAACTGAACGAACTTCATCTGACGATATTCCATATGCTGGTAGTTCATCACAGTGAAATAGACCTTTGACACCAGCCCAGACACGCGCTCTATCAGCTAGCTCAGTAGCAAATCTCCTACCTGGCTGAATTTCGTAACCCAATAATTTTCTCAACTTTGGTAATTTGAGAGCTAATACAACACCACCCTTCTCAAGAGCTTTTCTTATTATTCTACACTTAGTGTTCTGAAAAGCAGATGTTACATCCACAACGTTACTCAGTGTATAGTCCTCTTCTCTAGCTCCTCTATTCCTAAGCTCTTGTGTAATCTTGATTAGGTTTAGTTGTCTTAGTACTTCATACTCAACTATCTTGGGTAGCAACTCAAGTTCCTGAACACCCTTGATCTCTACCTTAGCACCACCTGCAATTGATACATTTAGATCCTGCCTTATAGACCCAATACCTCTCTTCACCTTACCTGTCAACTTCAGCAATACACCAATGTACTTAGCTACCTTGTAAACCTGCTCAGGTGTCCTCATTACAGGTCCTGTAGCTATCTCAATAAGTGGGATGCCGAACCTATCTAAGCGATACACTACCTCATGCTCACTCTCTCTTATCTTACGTGCTGCATCTTCCTCAAGACAGATAGTCTGAATAGGTACCTTGAGGCCATAGACATCAACCTCACCACCTATAGCTACGAGTGCTGTTCTCTGGAAACCTGTTGTGTTGGAGCCATCGATAACTATCTTTCTCATTGTGTGTATTTCATCGAGTACCCTTGACTTCAATCTCTTAGCTATAGCGACAACTACCTTAAGTGATTCAGGATCCATGTCATGAGGTGGTTCCTCATCGAGTTCAACAAGACAGGTAGTATCACTGTATGCTTCATATATGAATACTCTCCTCTTTCTGAACTCCCAAACAGCAGCTGGATCAACTCTACCTAATTCGCTAAGTGATGGTCTTAGTACTCTCCTAACTACGATATCTGGAGGGTCGTTTCTAAGTATTGGAGGACATTCACAGAACAGTTTCCTACCCGTATCTAGTTGTCTATGAAATTCAAGACCAACCTTTAGACCAAGTTTCTCGTAATCTATCTTCATCTAGTCACCTCCTGGTACACCTGTGGGTAAGTTATGTAGCTCGTTGTTGGATTGATCTCATACACTATGGGTGTAGTCATGAGCTTTCTAACCTCATCTAGATCGCGTGTTTGAGCTAGTACCCAAGATAACTTGACGTATGCTGTTTCGGGTAACATGTCGTACCCTGGTATGACACCCATCTTAAGTAGTTCAACACCTCTCCTATATACATTCATATTTACCCTACCGTAGAGACACTGAGATGTCATTACAACAGGTATCCCCATCTCAATTGCTCTCCTGATAGACTTTAGTAGTTGTTGACCAACATGACCTAGACCGGTACCCTCAAGTACGATTCCATGGTAACCTTTGTCAACGAGGTAGTCTATGATATCTGGCTGCATACCGGGATAGAACTTGAGTAGTACAGTCTTGGCATCAAACTTTGGAGTACAGATCATGTCGTCAACAGATCTAGCTCTTGGAATGTACTTTCTGTTCATCACCACTACTTCACTTCCTTCAACTTTAGCCAATGGAATGTCATTTATCGACCTAAATGCATCTCTCCTACTCGTGTGCATCTTCCTAACTCGAACACCTCTATGAACTAGAGCATAGGTATCACCTGACTCACCGTGCATACAGACAACTGACTCTGCAAAGGGTGCTTTCACAGCAACTGTGACAGCACATATGACATTCATAACAGCATCTGTAGATGGTCTATCACTTGATCTCTGAGCACCGACGAAGACTATTGGCCCTGGAGCATTCCTCACCGCAAATGCCATAGCAGCAGCTGAGTAACCCATGGTATCTGTACCGTGGAATACGACAACACCTCTGCAACCATCTCTGAATTTCCTCTCAATGACCTGTGCTAGCTTTTCCCAGTGCTGTGGTGTCATGTCTTCACTAAAGATTGAGAATACCATCTCGATATCGAGATTTGCTAGATCTTGTAGCTCAGGTACCATACCGTATATGTCTTCAGCAGAGAATGTTGGGTACACTGCACCTGATACGTAGTCAACCTTTGATAGTATGGTACCACCAGTACCGAGAACAGCTACCTTAGGTAACTCAGCTACCTTACTAGGAGGTGGAGGGTATTTGATAGCTGCTTCAACTCCCTTAGCTACGAGTTCAATTCTCTCAATGTTGCTTATGTGGATGCCGACGTTATAGCCGTTATCTAGCTTTATTACGAGACAATCTAAAGATCCATACTCAGGTCTCGGTAGTACAAGACCTTCAAGTACTTGACCTGATTTGAGATACACTCTAACTCTATCAAATACCCTAGCATCAATGCTCTTCAGTAGCTTCTTAACCTCGTCTGAGTAACTACCGTACTCACTAGACGACATAGGAGAAACACCACAGACTACGGTAAAAAGGGTCGAAAACCTAATTAATTACCGTAACTCGACGCTGATGGAAGTCTAATCACTGGAAACTACTTACTGAGAATCTTCTCTAGCTCGAGAAATAGTTTACACTGCTCATCTACTCTACGCTCAATATCCTCAATGTCGCGATCTGTTAGGTGTGCAAAGCGTCCTTGGAGCTTTAGGTAATCCTTAATGGGTTTTCTTCGTGTCTTATCCATGTACGGTCTACTAGGTGGACTTATTGTAAATCTTCCACTACAGTACTCCCAGAGAACCCAAGCTCCTGTCTCGACAGCTAATTTAGCTACCTCAATAGTTTTACTGGGGTCAAATCTCCAACCTGGTGGACATGGACTATGTAGGTGAATTAACCTGAAGCCCTTAATGGATGCAGCTCTCTTCAGCTTTTGAGCAAAGTCAAGAGGGTAACCTACGCTAGCTGTGGCTACGTAAGGTACTCTGTGCATCAACATTATCAGTGCTATGTCCTTACGTTCTTCGGTCTTCCCAATGATTGGTGTTGTAGTTGTTCTTGCTCTCCAAAAGGTCGTTCCACTTGCCTGGATACCAGTGTTCATGTATGCCTCATTATCACTTACAATGACGAGAATATCCTCATTCCTAACAGCTGCACCACTTAAAGTAGCAAAACCAATATCAGCTGCACCACCATCACCAGACCAAACAACAACAATACCGTCCTTACCAGCTACCTTTAGCGCTCTTGAAAGCCCTGATGCAACAGCAGCTGCTGAAGCAAATGGTACGTGAACTATCGGCATGTTAATTCCCTCCCTAGGGTATACACCGGAGATAATCGATGTACAGCCAGCAGGTACAACTAAGATAGCTCTATCACCGAGAACTCTACCAAGTATCTTAAGTCCGAGATTGTGTGGACAACCCATGCAAGCTGGATTACCTGGAAGAACACCCTTCGGTCTCTTAGTTAATTCAGCAAGTGACAACTAGATTCACCTCCCACCCTCAATCCACGGCATGTACCAACTCGGCTTTATCCACCGATCTGTAAGACCACTCTCATACTCATGAATGAACTCCTCCATTATCTTAGCGAAGTCGCTATAACCAACATCAACACCACCAAGACCAGCAATAACATTCTTGATCGGTACCCTAGACCCTAGAACAGCCTCAACCTCAATTCCTAAAATACCCTTCAAACCAAGTGAGATAGCTCTATCAATCACTAGGACAGCTTTAGCAGACGAGCATATACTTCTCAACTCCTCTACAGGGAATGGTCTTACAAATCTAATCCTCACTAAACCAATGTCAATACCCTTCTCACGCAAAGCATCAATAGCCTCCTTAACATCACCTGACCAAGCACCCCAAGTAACGACAATGTACTTCGCACCCTCAACTCTATAACACTCAACGAGACCACCATAAGACCTACCAAATACCTTACCGAACTCCCTATCAACCTCTCTGATAACCTCCCTACTCCTCTCCATAGCTCTCCACATTAACCACCTAAGCTCCATAGATACCTCATCAGGACCTAGATTACCGACAGCAAATACCTTACCAGGCTCAAGTACATACGGTAGAGGTCTCCTAGGTGGTAACCAATCATCAACAATTTTCTGCTCAGGAACCTCAACTGGCTCAGCTGTATGACTAACTGTGAATGCATCTAAACCAATAACCACCGGTAGGAGAACTCTCTCATCCTCACTAATCTTAAAGGCTTGTAGCGTTAGGTCAAATGCTTCCTGTACGTTCTCAACCATAGCAATTAACCAACCTGAATCCCTCACAGTGAGTATGTCTTGGTGATCTGAGTGTATATTCCACGGAGGTCCAATAGCCCTCGTTACAACCGCCATCACAAGTGGTACCCTACCATAGGCAACCCACCACAACATCTCGTACATGTACAGCAAGCCATGACTAGAAGTAGCTGTGAAGACCCTAGCACCACCTAGTGCAGCTCCGTAGATAGCCGCTAGTGCTGAGTGCTCTGACTCAACTCTAATGTACTCAGCATCTAGCTCACCTCTCTCAATCATCTCAGCAAGCTTCTCAACAATTGTTGTCTGTGGTGTTATGGGGTAAGCTGCTATGACCTTTGCTCTAGCTAGCTTAACAGCTTCAGCAACAGCGTAGTTACCTGTAAGTACCTTCCTCATAATTACTCACCCTCAATCACCATGGTGATAGCACCCTTTGGACAAACATTAGCACAGATACCACAACCCTTACAGTAGTCGTAATCTATTCTTGGCTCAGTTCCTGGGCTCCATTCAATAACTTCATCAGGACAATATAGCCAACAGAGACCACACTTAACACACTTACTACTATCGAGCACAGGTTTCATGAGTCTCCATGTACCTGTCTTACCTGCTGCACCTGGTGAAGGTTTTGAGAGAAGTAGCTCGTTTATTCTAGCTACTTCCCTATTCACATCAATAGGTGCTTCACTAGTCATTATGTTAACCAACCTCCTTAACGCTAGACCAAGCTAACTTAGCTGCTTCACGGTTCAGTTCTAGTATCTTGCCACTGAAGTAATTCTCCATTACGGTTAACAGAGTATCCAACGAACATATCCCAAGCACTCTCGCCATAGCTCCAGCCATAGCTGTATTCACAACAGGCCACCCAGCTACGACGAGACCTAGGTCAGTAGCTATCTTAGTGGCATTGATTACGTACGTCCTGAATGTGCTAATCTTCCTCTCAGTTGCTGAGTTAACTATTACGGTGGCTCCCTCCTTACAGTACCTAGCTACATCAACTAAGTCGAGAATTCTGGAGCTGAAGATCGCAACAGCATCAGCTCTCTTAACCACTGAGTGCACTCTAATTGGTTTATCAGATATTCTGAGATAACTCCTAACAATAGCACCTCTTCTCTCTGCACCGAATTCGGGCATAGCTTGTGAGTACTTACCCTCCATAGCAGCTGCGTGAGCTAGTATCCTAGAGGCAGTGACACCACCTTGACCACCACGACTCAGTATTAGGTACTCACGTAGCATGCTCTA
>CAZYGV010000082.1:0-5747 GCA_964647155.1 uncultured Thermoproteales archaeon
GATTCTGTCGTATGCTCTTATGAACACTGTACATAGCATTGAACCATCTCTGATACCGGTTAGTGAGGTACTGACATTGTTTTTAAGGGGGTACTTGAATACTTATCGGTGGTTCCTCACGTGGTGACTGTACTGATTCTCCCTGACGGTAAGAGAGTTGAGGTTAGTTATGGGGCTAGGTTGTATGACATTTTGGTCAGTGCTGGCATTGAGTTTACCTCCACATGTGGTGGTAGGGGTCTCTGTGGTAGGTGTAGGATTAGAGTCCTCTCTGGTGCTGTGAGTGGAGTTACTAGTATTGAACTTCGTTACTTATCTCGTGAGGAGATTGATCGTGGTATGAGATTAGCTTGTCAGGTCAAGGTTCTAGGTGATGTTATTGTCTATGTTCCTGAGTATGTACGTGCACGCAGGCCAAAGCTAGCTATCTTCGGTATTGAGCCTAGTATCGTGCTTGAGCCTGCTATTGTAGTGAGAAGGATCGAGGTTTTGGGGCTGAGACCTAGTGCAGATTTTCTTGAGAACCTATCTCTGAAGGATGTTGATATTGATCTTTACTTGCTTCGAAGCGCTGGATTCAGGGATGTTGTTAGGCGTTGTATGAACTCATGTTCACTAATTGCCGTTTTATATCGATATTGTAGGTCTGAGGTTATTGATTTCATACTAGGTAATGTGGATGCTGTGTACGGTATTGCTGTCGATGTAGGTACTTCGAAAATTGTGTGCTACCTAGTTGATTTAATTAAGGGGTGTGTAATCTCTATAGCTTCTGCATCCAATCCACAGGCTGTGTATGGTGAGGACATTTTCTCTAGGATTACCTTCGCTATGTCTAGCTATGAGAATTTACGTAGGTTGAGGGATGTCGTTGTTAAGTGTATTAATGAGTTGATTGAGGAGTTGTGTAGGAGGTGTGGTGTGGATTCTTGTCGTATCTATGAAGTGGTTGCTGTTGGCAATCCAACGATGCACCATTTATTCTACGGTATTGAGGTGTATACTATCGGTAGGTACCCCTACATACCTATTACGAGATCTGAGATCTTGGTTAAGGCTAGAGACCTAGGTCTTAACATTAATCCCTGTGGGTATGTGTACTCACCACCTTTCGTCTCTAGTTTCTTAGGTAGTGATGCTGTAGCTGCTGTACTTGCTCTGGAGCTACATAGGAGGAAGGGTACGTATCTCTTAATCGATATAGGCACGAACACTGAAATCGTGCTAGTTCACGAGGGTGAGCTAATTGCTTGTTCAGCTCCTTCTGGTCCTGCATTTGAGGGTGGACACATTAGGTTCGGTATGAGGGCTGTTGAGGGTGCTATTGATAGTGTTAAGATAGGCGACGATTATACTGTTACCTATACAACTGTAGGGGGTACCAAGCCTAGAGGTATATGTGGTTCGGGTATTATTGATTTAGTTGCTGAATTGTTGAGAGTTGGTATTATTGATACGAGTGGCAGGTTTAGGTTGGACGTACCTACATCTCGTGTGAGGACTGGTGAAGATGGTATTGAGTTCGTGGTTGCGTATGCTCATGAGACCGATGTTGGGAAGGATATCGTAATTACACAGAGGGATGTAAGGGAAATTCAGAAAGCTAAAGCAGCTATTAGGAGTGGTATATCGGTGATACTTCGTGAGCTAGGTATTGATGAGAAGAGCATTGACAAGATATACCTCGCGGGTTCATTTGGTACCTACCTTAGATCAGAAAGTGCTATAACCATTGGACTACTACCTGAAGTACCTAGTGAGAGAATTGAGTTCGTTGGTAATGCTGCGGGAAGTGGTGCAGTAGCACTACTCAAGTCAGTGAAGTTAAGGGAAGAAGCACGTGATTTAGTCAGGAGGATAAGGTATGTAGAGCTATCCACACATCCATTGTTTAAAGAGGAATTCATCAGAACTCTCTACCTTCCACATGCAGATCCATCACTGTACCCAATTACATTCTCAAGAATTAAAGCACCTAAGGTATTACCTAAACTACGTTAGCAGGAACCTGAAGTTAATTTGAGTAGTAGGTGAGTAACCTTCAGACCACTACCTGTTAATGGAGCAAAGACTACGTCTCCACTTTCTAGAATCTTGTACTCAATCAACTTCTCAATAGCTGCAAGAACTGAAGCTGATGTTGGTTCAACTACGAAGCCCCACTTACACAATATTTTGAGTGCCTCAATTACTTGATTGTTGTTGGTCAGAACACAGAATCCACCTGACTTACTGATTACATTAACTATCTGATTTAGTCTAGGAGGGTTAGGTACTCTAAGGGCATCTAGGAGAGATGACGTACCTTCACATGGTATTGTCTTGATGTACCTAGCTAGAGGAGCTACATCAGTACCCTGAACAGCTACGTAAATGGGATCAGAATCCACTAGACCTAATTGTTTCAATTCCCTAAATCCCTTAGCTAAACCAAGTAATAAGGTACCTGAAGCAACTGGAACAACGACGAAGTTTGGAAAGTCAGTTATAGAGAATTCACGAAGTTGGAGAGCTAGTTCGAAAGCTATTGTCTTGACACCATCTATGTAGATGGGATTCCATAGATGGCCAACATAAGTGTAGCCACTTAACTCAGCACATGTAGCTTCTCTATACGCTACCTCACGTGAAGGGCACTCAATGAGTTCTGCACCAAATAGCTTAATGAGATGCCTCTTACTTTCAGGACTATCTCTAGGAACGTAGATACGGCACTTAACCGAGAAGGAGCTTGAATAAGCTGCAAGTGAAAGACCTGCATTCCCTGAAGAATCTTCACATATGCGATGTATTCCTAGCTCAAGTACCTTAGAGAGGGTTATCGCAGAGCCTCTATCCTTAAATGATCCTGTAGGATTTAGGTACTCCAGCTTAAGTAATAACCTTACCCCTCTAAACTCTCTGATCACTAGTGGAGTAGATCCCTCACCGAGGTAGGTAATGAATTTCTCTGAACAGGGTAGAACATCTATGAACTTCCAGATCCCTGGATAGTTACGTGGAATAGTGACTTTATCCAGATCTAGCTCCGTATCAAGTGGTGAGTAACAGCTTGGGCATCTCCAAATCCACTTATTGCTGAGGGTATGTACTTTACCACATCTTGAACACTTTAACCAGAACTTGCGCACGTACGTACTGAGAGTATACCGCTAAATATCGGTAACTACATGAATGTATGTTCTGGTTCCTCAAAACTCTCATTGAGAACTAATTTACTAGGTAACTTATCCTTTGTTGAGTTAGCTATCTCCTTAATTGCCTTAGCTAGAGTAGATCCCTTGAGAAGTAGCTGAACTGCTCCTGCTCTAGAAGTTTCGTCAGGACATATAGATGATATGACATACAATATACCTGCTACGGTAGCCATGGTCTCAGCTATGACCTTACTCCCTGTATACCTCCTCGTGATCTCTTCAATGGCGATAATGTAGTCACAGAGGTAGTCATCTTGCATGAGCTTAGTTGTAAATAGCTGTGCCACTGCCTTATGCCCTCTAAACTTCCAATTCATCCAAAGAGAGAAATTCTTCATAATGTTCAAGGTAGGTCCCCCAGCAGTTCAATGCTCGTGCTACCCCCTCTATATTTGTTTCTTCCTTAGTAAATAAGTAATTTGGGATTACTCTGCCCTTATGTTACATGTGTAAAATAGAGTAGTATTGCGTTAGGTAAGTACTGCTCTAGCATCTACAACTTTACACTTGTCTGCATATGTCTTAACTGGGTTTAGATCAAGTTCCTTAATGTGATGCTCAAGATCTGAGATCATTTGTGAACACCTTGCTATTACATCAGCAAGTACTTCTAGGTTGACCCCCTCCTCACCTCTGTAACCCTTAAGAATTGTGGCACCCTTTAGCTCGGTAATCATCTCAAGTGCCTCATCCTTGGTTATTGGTGCTAGTCTAAAGGATACGTCACGTAGAACCTCAACAAATATACCACCGAGACCAAAGAGCACTACTGGTCCGAATACTGAATCCTCCATACCACCGATGAACACTTCATGACCTTTAGTTACCATCTCCTGAACTGCAATACCCCAAATTCTTGCTCTAGGTGCCTTAGCCTTAACGTTCTCTAAAATACTTTCGTAAGCCTTCACTAATTCCTCTTCACTCCGAATCCCAATAACTACACCACCCACGTCGAACTTATGTACTATGTCAGGTGATACTATCTTCAACACAACAGGGAAACCAATTTTCTTGGCATGCTCAATAGCTTCGTCAATATTCTTAGCTACGTGGGTTTCTGCTATAGGAATTCCATAGTGTCTAAGGATTTCGAAGACCTCTGTGAAGACTAGGATCTTACGGCCCTCAGCTCTCGCTCTCTCGATTACTTGAAGTGGGTTAGAGATCATCGAATCCCTTTACGATTAATTAGTTGTGTGAGACTTTTAAACTTGATTACCTTAGGCTTGAGTGAGGTGCTGGTACTTAATGAAAGATGAAGGCGTAACAAGTATCAAGAGGCGTATTAGAGAGAGAATTTGGAGTGAGATGGAGAGAAGAAACATAGCCGCGTTCCCAAGACCATGCTACGGCAGGATACCTAATTTTCGAGGTCACGAAGTTGCTGCTAGGAAATTCATTGAGTCAAAGCTCTTTGAGAGAGCTGATGTTATCTTCTGCTGTCCTGATTCACCACAGAGGCCAATTAGAGAAGCTGTCATTGCATCAGGTAAGGTACTGATAATGGCTACACCTAGGTTACGACAGGGATTTCTCATTATTAAGCCAGGTGACGTACCTAGAGGACAGGAGAGAAAAGCATCTACTATAGCTGGTGCGTTCAAGTATGGTCGTACTGTCGATACTATACCGTACAAGATAGATGTCAAGGTAACTGGGTCAGTTGCTGTCACAGTACAGGGTGCCAGGTTAGGTAAAGGTGGTGGTTACTCAGACCTGGAGTACGCTATTCTCCGTGAGATGGGTGTCGTAGATGAGGAGACACCAGTTGTGACTACTGTCCACGACATACAGATTGTGGACTACATACCAATGACAAGACATGACGTACCTATAGACTACATCTTCACACCAACAAAGAGTATAGAGATTAAGGACTCACCATTTAGAAAACCTGAAGGTATTTACTGGGATGAGCTAGATATCAACAAGATACGTGAGATACCCCTACTCATGAAGTTAGCTAGGGAGAGAGGGATTGTAAAGTGAGTGTAAGTGTCTTCAAGAAGGGTATACGTGCTCTAGGTATTGCTGAGTGCTTCATAAAGGGCAGGTCAAAGTACTCAATACTTGCTGGAGTCGTCATGAGGGGTGATGGCGTTATTGATGGTTGTGCTATAGCGAAGATAACTGTTGGCGGTCTCGATGCAACAGATGGAGTACTCAACATATTTCGTAGTCTGAACAGAACCGATATCTCGGTAATAATGTTAAACGGATGTATAATAGCTTGGTACAACGTCATAGACCTCGTTAGAGTTTACGAGGAGACTAAGGTACCACTCATATGTGTGACCTATGAGGAATCTGAAGGATTAGAGGAGTACTTCAGGAAGTACTTTCCTCAGGATTGCGAGAAGAGGATTGAGATCTATAGGAGGAATGGTGAGAGAGTACCTATAGTGCTTAAAACAGGGTATAAGGTCTATGTCAGGTTTTTCGGTATGGAGAAGTGGGAGTGCATACACGTACTCAATAGATTCACGAAGACGGGTTCTATACCTGAACCACTTAGAGTAGCTAGATTAATAGCGAAAGCAGTAGCAA
>CAZYGV010000083.1:0-5702 GCA_964647155.1 uncultured Thermoproteales archaeon
GTGTACTTCGTGTCATGTTGAGAAGTCTACTAGGTACAACCTTACACATCACGTGTCTATGTAGGTGCTTGAGAGTACAGCAAATTACGTGCTCTACCTTCTCAAGCTTCTTCTCCTGAAGTAACTTCTTAGCTGTAGTCACATTGACGGTAATTACCGGGTACCTTCTCGAGAACCTCTCAAGTACCTTTATCAACTTCTCAAGAGCACGTACTCTACCCTTCTCAACCTCCTCTTCAACTCTCGCAATAAAGTACTTCCTCTCTTCTCCTCTCAATAACTTCAATACCTTGGGTAACTCAACTCTAACCCTAGAGATGACTGACTTAGCAACCGCTACAGCACCTGTGTAGTTACCCCTAGCAAGCTCCTCCTTCGCTCTCTCAACTAACTTCTTCAACTCCACAACTACGTACTTAAGGTGCTCAATCTCGGTAGTGGTCACATTGACTGTAACCACATGCGTAACAAGGTGCTCGAGGTAAGTCACTGCTCTCTCAGCAATGCTCACTAACGTCTTAGCTGTTACTGAGACCTCTACTTCAGCTCTAGCCTCTACTGTAGGTATGGATGCTGGTATCGTAGGTAAGACTATCAGCAGTATCAAGAAAATTGAGAGGTATTTACTCCACGTCATCAACCTAATTAGCTCCTATAGTAGAGATTTAGTTCACTCATGGAACGGAATGTGAACTATACATGTAAGTTATCGAACTCACAATCTCTCCTGTCTTGCTACTGCTTTGAGGAAATCTGACTCACGTAGGTACCTACCATACGGTCTCAATACCTCATCAATGTAGTTAAGTACCTCATCAATAGTAGTGAGCTTAACGACATTACTCCTCAACGCCCTAACAATACTCTCCCTAATCTGCCAACTACCAACAGGTGAGTAGTACTCCGACGTAACAACCCTCAAGACAACCCCTCTATACTGTCTACGCTGAACCTCATAGAGGTACCTAGATACAGCATACCTCACAGCTAAGTAACCACCATCACTAGGAACAGAACCACCCCTAAAGTACTCACAATACCTAACAACAACAGCTTCACCACCTACCTGAACCCAAACCGAGCTAGGTAACCAAACCTCAATTAACTCTAACCCCCACCTCTCAGGTAGCAACACAACAACATAGATATTCCCCAAGTACCTACACCAAGAAACCAAGTAATCAGAACCAACAGGAAACCTACGTACCTGCTCCACGAAGAAATCACTAAGCACCTTGTCAGTAGCCGATATACTCCACCTAGTAGGTACTAACCTCCTCCTATGAGGGGCGCCAGCAAGACCACAAGAAATGACCCTAGCAATGTAGCTATGGATGAAACCCCTCCTATACAGCTCAACGACTAATTCACGAGTTCTCCCCAATTCCTCAATCAACCTCTCAACACTGTAGGGAATACAGGGATTCTCCGAAAGCGAAATAGAGTCCAAAGGAGCTCTAGGACCAATAGGCTCAGTCACACCATCAAACTTAAGATCGAGAATAGGTCTCTTCCTCAATCGAACCTCCGTAAGCACAGGTCTAATAGAGAGAGCCACATCACGAACCTCATCCATAACCCTAGCACGTACAGTACCCAACCTCACATAGCTATAGAGCGTAGACGACCTAATCCTGACGATGGTATCCAGATCAAGACCCCACATGAGTTCAGGAAAAGCAACGTACTCAGGAACAACCTGAACAGCTAACTGAGGACCCACATACACACTAGGGTACCTAGCCTCAAATACTAGAGCACTCCCACTATGACTCTGGTAGTGAGTACTCCTCAACTCCCTACTCAACCTAAGATGAACTCTCAACCTCTCAAGAATAGGACACTTAACCCTACCACACAACCTCTTGTAACCCCTACACACAACACAGAGTCTAGCACTAACCACCACAGCACCCAACCCTCAGAACCCACCAACTACTTATCAACTAACTCAACATCACGAATAATCAACCTCCAAGAAAACTCACTACACCTAACAACCTCACTACTCTTAATAACAATCCTCTTCCTGTACAGAGGAGCATCAATAACAAGAGTCTCAGCCTCACCACCCTCAAAAGCAGGGTTAAAGCCATACACCTCAGCTAACCTACAGATCTCCTCAACATCCTCCCTAGTCAGAACCCTACCGAGAAACCTAGGAGGTAGACCATACACATCAATAGACGTGATAACTATCTTAAAACCAAAGTCAATAAGCTCCCTCATGTACCTAACCTGGTCCTTCCTCCAGAGAGGAGAGTAAACCCTAAGACCAAGCTCCTCAGCAATCATATTGATACTCATCCTCTGGTAATCGGAGAGAAGAACACCAGTAACCAAACCCTCAACATCAAACTCCTCAACAGCAACCTCGAGAGCACGCTTAAGGTCAAGAAGCTCAGCATCACGAACACCACAGGACCCAACATAGATCTGAGGAAGACCAAGAGCCTTAGCCTGCAACCTAGTAAGCGAAATCTGAGGATAGTGAAACAACCAACTATCCTCCCTACGAGGCTCAATAGTCACAAGACAAACAACCTCAAACCCCTTCAAGAAAGCCCAATGACAAGCATACGTACTATCCTTACCACCAGAGTACAGAACAGCAACACGATACATGAAGCACCTAAGACAACGAACCAACAAACCCACTTAAAAACCTAGTACCGAAGTAAGTACCTACAGCAAGACAAGGTAATATACCTCCAAAGGTAGTACAGAACATAGATGAGGTACGTAGTGAAGGTACGTGAATACGACCTAGAACTAACAATGTACCCATCATTCACGTCAGTACTCTACGAGAGAACAGAAACATACACATGGTACAGAGCATACGGCTACGGAAAAGGAGCAGTGATACAACAGAGAGAAAACGAACTAATCATAGACCTACCACCTGAAGTAAGCACAGACGTCATAGATACCTGGCTAGGACTATGGTTCCACCCCAAAGACTACCTACACGAGGTAAGTAAAGCACTAAGACCAATCATAGAGTACATAGCTGACACATACTCAGTAGTTAGGATACCGTACGAGTTCACCGAGAGGTGGAGAATCTTCATAGCAGTATTCCTATCCAGAAGAACAGACTACCACACAAACGTAGAACAATGGTGTAGAGCAATGTTTAGAGAAGTAGAGAAACCAACAGACCTAGAAAACTACAACTTCACAAAAATCAAAGGAAGCTACCAACTAAGACAACTCAGTGAAGTATATAGCAAGTACCTAAGAGAAGTGTACAGCAGAGAAGAGGAGGTAAGTGACTTCTACCAGGTAAAGAAGCTGGTACTGACCCTGAAGTGGGTAGGACCAAAAACAGCAAACGCCTACATACTATTCACGAGACCAGAAACAAGAGCAACACCATGCGATATACACTACCAGAGATTCGTACAGAAACTACAGCTCTTCAAGAACTACAAGCTACCAGACAAGAAGCTGTGTCTCTCATACACCTGCGAAAACTGTCCACAAGCAAGTACCTGTCTCGAAGCACAATCAAGAAAACAACTAGGTAGATTAAGCGGTTGGGTACAGACCATAGCCTACATACACGACTCACTATACTGCAGCAAAAACCGCTGTAGAGAATGCCCAATAAACAAACTCTGCACACAACCACACAACACAGAGAAGCTAAGAGAAAGAAAGTACCCTTAATAGGAAAGTAGGTTGAGAAATCCTTAGGTGAGTAATCTGGATACAATAGCACTAGTACTCCAGATACTAGCAACAGTAATCACCGTAGCAACAGCAGTAGGAACACTAGGTTACTGGTTAGCAAGGAAATTCGCAGAAGTAGAGAAGAGATTCATAGCTATAGAGAGTAGAATGGAGAATAGGTTCATAGCCATGGAGAGTAGGTTCACAATCATAGAGAACAGGATAGAATCCCTAGAAAAGAGCATACTAGCACTAGCAGAAGCAACCAAGAGCGCACAGGAATTCATAATAGACTTCCTAGTATATGAGGGATCACTGAAGAGAGAAAGTACATCATTTGCAAAAGCAGAAATAAGTAGGATATATGCACAGTTCAGAACAATGAAAACCCTCAGCGAATTCACAGAAGAAGATCTAGAAGAAATGGGTAGACTAATAGAGAAGGATGAACTCACCTGGGAAGAAGCACAAAAACTAAAGCAACTAGTCACGAAGGCAATAAAGGAGTACGGACACAAATTCCCAGCACTATGGAAGATATACTGGTACGCAGAACTCATGGCAGCACTAGCAATAAAGAAAGAAGTAGAGGAAAAGAGAAAACAGAAATCCCAACAATAAACAAACACAGTACTTGAGAGAAAGAACACCAAACAATAGAGGAAATTAAGAACAACATCATGAACACAGTAGAGAACACATGAACAAACAAGACTTCATAAACAAGATCAGGAGACTCGTGAAGGAACAAGGATGTAAACTCCTTGAAGTACACTGGATAGACCTAGAGAAGCAACAGTGCATAATTACAGCACAACCACCAAAACTAACAAAACCATTCAAACCAACAGCATACATGGTATTTCCAAAGTACGGAGTAGACCTACTAGCACCAAGCTACGGAGCATACGCATACGGATTTCAGGAAATAAAACTAGAAGACGCAATACTGCACTGGTTAGTACTATACCCGAGACTCCTCTACATACCACTAATCACGCTCCTCAAGAACATAGATAGAGTAAACTGGAAGTACCTAATAGATGAAGCAAGTAGATACGGAAATCAAGTCAACACCTACGTCAAAGGACTATACGAACTCATACACGGTAAAGCACCCAGAACAAAGCTACCAACAATAGACATTCACATACTGAAAGACCTAACAAAGTACAACATCAAACCACCAAAGAGCTTCATAACAGCGCTGAGGAGGTACTTAGAGGAACACTACAATGCTAACGAAGAGTGACATACACAACACACTTCAGAAACTAGAGGAAACCATAGGACAGAAACTCAACACAGTAGTACTCATAGGAGGGTGCGTACTAGTAGTAAACGATCTAGTTCCAGCAACAAAAGATCTAGATACAGTAGTTACATGTGAGGAAACTACCTTCTACAGGAAGATAATAGGTAAATTCCGTACACTAAACCTCAATCCAAGACCAGTAGCTACAGGAGTCTGGGAAATAGTACTAGACAACGTACTACTACACATCGGATACCCGGTACTAAGCTCACTATCATACACATCACCAAGACAAGTACAGAACTCACCAAAACTATGGACATTGAGGTATGGAACCGAGGTACGGTCACTAAAACTCGAGTACCTAGTACTGCACAAGATCATGGTAGCTAGAGAGAAAGACCTAGAACATGTGAGAATAGTACTGGAGAAAACCAAAATAAATTGGAAAGAGATAGTTAGTGAATTGAAGAGCCACATTAGAGAACTCGTAGAGAAGTACAATCACAGAAGTGAACTACTAGGTACAGAGTTCATGAGATATGCAACGAGAAACCTTAGAAGGAGTTTGAGGGAACTAAGGAATCAAATACCTGAGAACATACACGATGAACTACAGGAAATAGCAAAGGAGATAGAGGAACTGAAGAAGAGAATCAGGTACAGAGCAACCTAGCTAAAACCCTACCCAACTCACTCAACCTCACAACCCTAGGCCTAGAACCACAGTACTCAACCAAACCCAACTCAGCAAGAAACCTAACCTGAC
>CAZYGV010000084.1:0-5681 GCA_964647155.1 uncultured Thermoproteales archaeon
CACGTAGCTTACTGACCAGATCCTCCCTAACTCTACTCAATTTACTAACCTTCTCCTCATAGCGCCTCAACAACTCATCTATCTCCTCTTCCGGTAATTTTATCAGCCCAAGAGTTTTACGAACGTTTAACTCCTCAAGCTTCTGAAGATAGAGTTCAAGTAGTCTCTCCACCTTCCTTAGTTCTCTCTCAATATCTCGCTTAATACGGAGCCAGTTGGACATAGTAGATACTATGTGCTCGGCATAACTTCTCCACATTTCATCAGCTCTCCTAATTCTCTCTTCAACTTCACTTATGGTCCTCAATAGTAAATCTGCTGGTGTAGGAGTTGGGGGGAGCTCTACTCTTGGTGTAACTTCCTCAACTTTCTCCTCCGGTTTCACCTCAGCTACCTTCTCAGGTAAGCCCTCCTTAGAAGCTCTAGCATATGCTGGACACTCAACGAAAGTCGATAAACATGGTTGTAGGAATGGGTTAACTTCCCTACTCAGTACACGACACATGTACTTTCTCGTGTCAGGATCAACATAGAGGTAGGGACAAACACTCATCTACAATCCCTATAGTACTGAAGCACTGGACCGAAATAAAGTATTTGCTTACAGAATGCCCCTCCTAACTAGGTAACTTCTTATGCTCTCGTAAACATACCCTGGATCAGAAGGTATACCTACTAAAACTTCATCACCATTAATTAGCACCTTTGGGTAGGTGCCATCCTCTGGAATCTCTTTAATCCAGTTAACCTCGATCTCTACATTTTCATTAAGTTCAGATTTCAGTATGTCAACTATTTCAGTTAGGAACCAGAGGTATAGTGTATACGTAGCATAGTCCATCTCAGGTCCAACGACCTTTATAGTTAGCTTCCTCATATTCTACCGAACTTCTTGATGTATTCATCACATGCCTTAATGTAGCTATTGTAATCACCTATATCGATGAACTCAGCGTCATCAGCTATGTAACCATAGACTTTACCGCTATTCCTCATAACTCGAGTAACCACTTCATCCATACCAACTACCTCACCATCGTTTATGTACCTGAAAATTATTGGCTCAAAAACGTAGATTCCAGTATTTATGAGCATCTCTATCTCGGGTTTCTCTCTCCACTCAATAACCTTCATATCTTCATCTAGTACTATGTGTCCAAAACGAAGTTTCTCTCTATACCTTGTCAACACCATAGTGACAATAGCACCTTTTCTAAAGTGGAAGTCAATTACGTCTCTAAGTTTGAGGTTTGTCACAACGTCGCAGTAGGAGAGAACGAATGTTTCATGAACATATGGCTCAGCTATCTTGAGCTGTCCACCACTACCAAGAGGTCTATCTGATCTTATGTACCTGATTTTAACTCCGAACTCAGATCCGTCGCCAAAGTACGACTCGATAAACTTGCTAAGGTACGATGTTAGTACGTAGATCTCCTCAATACCATTATCTCTCATCCACTCAATAATATGTTGGAGGATAGGTTTAGTACCGAGTGGTAGCATAGGTTTTGGCATTATGTAGGTTAGAGGTCTCATTCGTGTACCTAATCCAGCAGCTAATATGACACCTACACGAACATCTTTAATACTCAAGCTCAATCCCTCTACCTAACTTCTTCAGTTTATCCCTGATCTTCATTGCTTCCTTATCCATCTTCATAGCCTCTTCAACAATATCCTTCACCTTAACCTCCTTCCTCATCTCGATACCACAGGTACCATCTGGTAGCAGTGCATGGGCTTTACAGCTAGCGAACTTACACTTACCTCCTTGACAGAAATCGTTAACCCATGTACACCAGGCTACTGCGTTCTTACCTCTTCTAATGATTCGAAGAGCCTTCTTAAGACAGATGAAGTTACGACAAGTAGGGTTACAGGACCTTTTTTGAGACACCGTAATCCCCACGTTCACCTTCAGTACGTATTTACGGAGTTTTATTTCTTTACTCACCAGAGAGTTCAATGCCTAAGTCACTTAGGTACTTAAGTAACTCATCTAGGACAGGACTTGCTCTAGCACCTTTGCGCTGAATTTTTATTGAAGCTGCAGCTAGAGCTAGGTAAAGCCTAGATTCAGTACTGTACCTCCTAAGTAGTCCATAGGTGTATGCAGCATCAAATACATCACCAGCGCCTGTAGGATCAACTACATGCGGTACTGGTGGAATAGATGCTCTAACACACCTAATCTGCTCCATATCTCTCCAGTATTCTACAGCTTCCCCCTTACCAGTCCTAACAACAACTACGATATGTGGGTAATTAGCTATTAGCTTTCTTGCAGCAGACTCAACATCACTACAGCCAACCAAGTTCATTAACTCATCAGCACCTATGAAGAGGTACTTAGTGTACCTAAGTACTGGATCTAGGAAGTCGAGACCCTTATTACAAGCTACAGGTCCTGGATCGTATGACGTAGTACATCCTCGATTAATTGCTACCTTAAATAATTCGTGAAAATACTCTATTCTCGTACCTGCTGCGTGTACGTGAACTACACCTACAAGCGCTCGATCCAGAGGTACTTCAGGTACGTACCTATTTGCCCCTCGGTAAGCAAGCATGACCTTATCTCCACGTCTCTTCCTAATAATGACGACAACCAAACCAGTGTACTCTCCATGTATTCTCCTAACAAATGAAAGATCTACACAGTATGACCTTAAGTCTTTCAGAGCAATGTTGGAAAATATGTCGTCACCAATACAACCTAGAAACCTAACAGCAACACCTAGCTTAGCCAGTGCTACTGCGTAATTCGCTGCTGAACCACCACCGCCAATGTAGAAGTCAAGTACCTCTATCTCTCCTGTCTCAGGTATCTCATCGACAACTACTGTGCAATCAACATTTATGTTACCAGTTGCTAATACTATAGAGCCCATGGTAATTTCTTCACGGAAGTAGTATAAATACCACCTCTCACTACCCAATACGATGTCTTGGAGGCCTTACCTAGTCTTCTTCATACCTATAAGAGGTAAGCTACCTACGAGGAAGAAGCTATTATCAGCACTTAGGAAACACGATGTTAGTGACATTAGGGTAGTTGATGTACCTCTTGAGAACATGTGTACTGTCGTTGCTAGAGAAGGGGTTCATAAGTCGGATATCTGTGCTCACATTAAGCGAGCTATAAATGCTGAACTACATGTCGAGACTGTGACCATAGTTTATTCACTAGATGATGTTGAGAAGGTGTGTAAGGAGTTACGTAACCTCTTGGTAGGTATAGAAAAGTCTAAGAGTGAAGAAGTTAGTGAATAATGTTGTGAGTTTATGAGTAGTGACGAGTTGACTAGGAAGTTAGCTGAGTTAAGATCTTTGCTTGAGGAGAAGATTAGAGAGCTTGAACTAGAGTTAGAATTACTTAAACTCTGCCATAGGTTAGTTACAGAGGCTCTTAGTAGGAGGACATTCAAGAGTGGTTTGGAAGTTCTTCAGGAGAGGGTAGAGGAAACTGCTAGAGTAGAGGAAAAGATTGAGAAACCTAAAGCTATCAAGGATATTGTTGGTAGAAAGATTAGTAAAGTATTTGCCAAGGCTTATGTGTACGATGACTATGTGAGGATTGTCCCTGAAGAGGAGTTTGATGTAAGTACACCACCATTTCAAGCATTCTTCATAAATAAGCTACTTGAGGAGTTTAGAAAGGAGGATGAGGAGAATGTTAAGAGGGGTAAGTTATCGGGCAATAAGGTTTTGAGGTATGAGATTAAGACAGATGAGGGTGGTAGGATAAAGGAAATTGTTATACATAACTACAATGACGATTTTAGGTTGAGGGAAATTTTGAGAGCACTATCGTGGACCTTTGAGAAGATGTATGTTAGGAAACAGTCATCTGGAACCAGCTAGGCTTCTTTCACCACCTTCTTTTGCCTCTTGTACATCTCGATTATCTCCTTAACTGTTGTTGCTTGTTCTGGCTTCTTATCAAATCTCCACCTACCTGTAAACCTGGGGAACCTTATGGCTAAGCCAACACCTTCCTTGATAGCACCGTAACCACAGGTATGCAGTGGACTTAGTGTGATCTCAGCACCTATCACCTCAAGGACTACAGCAGGTACAAACCAGACATCTGCTTCAATCTTTGAGTCTACCCTTGGGTGTTTGTGAGGTATGACATACGGCTTAAAGATCTCTGGTAGTCTAGCTAAGTCCTCATCGGTGAACCCGCTACCACATTTGCATACAGTTTTGAAGGTATCGGTCTCTGGATCATATGCAGCCAGTAGTAGAGCACCATAAGTACCGCCTCTCTTACCCTTACCCCAGAATGCACCTACAGCAACTAAATCAACTGTATCTGTCATCTCACTCCTGTAATCTCTCTTGAACTTGATCCAGAGCCAACCCCTTGCACCCATCTGGTATATGGAATCTCCCTTCAGTGACTTACACACTAAACCCTCACAACCTTCACTAATTGCTTCGTTGAAGAAGAGTTCAAGGTCCTTCGTATTGTCTACTATTCTCCACCTAGCTAGTGCTACCCTGTCTGTTTCCTCAACTATCTCAATTAGCTTCTTCTTGCGTATGAGAAGTGGTACATCCGCTAACTCTTCACCATCAACATATAGGCAATCGAAGAGAAATAGCTTTACTG
Source organism: uncultured Thermoproteales archaeon (assembly GCA_964647155.1). Classification (GTDB taxonomy): domain Archaea; phylum Thermoproteota; class Thermoprotei; order Thermoproteales; family B15-G16; genus B15-G16. The sequence continues at coordinate 4,622 of CAZYGV010000084.1, forward strand.
GGTACATTCTCATAGCTTCCTCAACATTGTGCTTCCTCCTTCTGTGCATTAGCTCTTGAAATGGTAGTAGCTCATCTGTCTCTGGATTATATGCTACAATTTCACCCTCAATAATTGCTTCTTTAGACTTAATGTGCTTCCTAACTAGTTCACATACATCTGGAAATGCATGTGTTAGGTTCTCCAATCTCCTACTGTAGATCACAACCTTGTCGCCTATCTTATGTATCTGTGCTCTCTCACCATCGTACTTGTACTCAGCAATACACCTACCACCTAACTTAGCCAGTATCTCTGACGATGAACTCAATCTCTCAGCCAGCATGGGGAGTACGGGAACTCCAGGAGTTATCCTGAACTTCTTAATGCCTTCAATACCTTCTCGGACTAGTACCTTAGCTATGTACCCTAGATCTGGATGTACATTGTAAGCTCTCTCTAGGACGTCTCTCCTAGCCTTACCACCTGCAAAGGCCTCAGCTAGTGCATCTAGTATAGTCATGTCAGCAACTCCTAGCCTTAATCTTCCTGTCACAAATCTTAGTATATACTTAGCTTCTCTTGGCGATGCTTCACTGAGAAGAGATGCTAAGAGTGAGATCTTCGTGTCTTGTGCACCTTCGCCAGTAGCTTTAGCTATTTTCATCAAAGTATCGTAGACTCTACCCATGGTTAGTTCACGAGTAGTAGCTCCGGTAGCACCTAGGAAATCCAGTATCGAGGTACCTCTCTTCTTACTAGTTAGAATCCTCTCGGCAGCTTCGCCTAAATCACCAATCTTCTTGTAGGTCTCCTCAATAGTCCTTAAACTGATACCACTAGCTATTGAGAGAGCCCTCATAGCTAACTTCTCACCAATACCTAGCTCTAGACCGACCCAATCAGGTAGTAGTTGACCCTGAATGAAGTAGATTACCTTGTCAATTACCTCAGATGGTGTCTTCTTAAAGAGTAAGACCAGTAACTTTGTCATTTCTGTTCTCTTCGAAGTGGACTCAATAGCTTCCAGTATCTTGACGACCTCCGAGAACTTAATATCTGCCACAATAAATCACCACAC
>CAZYGV010000085.1:0-5639 GCA_964647155.1 uncultured Thermoproteales archaeon
CACCACTACACTTCTTGTCGTAGTTAGGTACCTTAACGAAACTACCAACAGTAATTAGGTGTTCACAATGAGGAAACACTCTGAACTTAATAGATTCCGTTGTCGTTGTCTCAAAGATTATACCAATTCTCAAGTCACTCATGTGACTACCAAGTCATGTCTTTGTAGTTCATGCGTATAAAGTCAACAGTTAATTAGCAGTATGTACACGGATTTGTGTTAGCTAGGTATCATTCGTATATTATCTAAGTGTTACCGAAATAAACCTGGTGAGGGCACAGGCTATTGATGCAAACACTAGCAAGGCAAAAGCATAGCAATACACTACCTCCTCACGAGTACAAGCTACATAACCAGATATGTAATGTACCCTCAGCGAAGCTAATAAGCAACCTTTTCAGCAACTACGATCCAGTCCCCTTAGAAGTCTCGAGTAATGGACTTAAGGTCTTGCTTCGAAAGGTTAACTCAATCCTAGTTATTGAAAAACAGCACACTTCAGAAATTGTCTTCAAACTATATTCACCACAACCCATCAACTCTAGGATACTACGTGAACTGAAGTACCTCTCAATAGTGGCGTCGATACTGTCCAGAGTCAACAAGAATATCGTTCAAATTCACAGACTAAGCCATGAGAGTAGTAATTATCTCACGCGGTTATTGACAACGGTAGCTAGCCCTATTTCACTTGCTATTAGCTACTTCACGGTAATAGCACTTCTAATACTCGCTCAATACCTCATTGGTCCAATAGACATTATATACATTCCTCCTCTCGTTATAGTAACAGCATTCATCATGTGGTTCATGATGTTACTAGTGATGAGACTTATACTAAGTAAGTACGTCATAGAGGATGTAGCTATAGGTGGTATTGAACTACCTATTAGGTCCATTATCTACCCAATAGCTAGGAAGTTAGGTACAGGAAGAGAGGTAACGGTATCAGTACTACCTACCAGACGGGTACTAGCTATTGTTATACCACTACCAAAGCCTATGCTAGTTCTGTCCCGCGGGCTTCTCTCCAAGCTAAGTACTAATGAGCTAGAGGCTGTTCTAGCTCACGAACTCAGTCACGTAAGAGGACTAGACTTTGCTCTCATATGGCTCTTCGCTGTTGCTGAGTACCTACTTCGACTACTAGTCATTACACATCTACTCTACCGAAGTCCTAGCGAGTTCTTGTTCACAATACTAATCTACCTACTGGTCGTAATCTATGCCTTTGCTGTTTTTAGCAGATTCCTTGAGGTAAGAGCTGACATACGTTCACTTGAAGTAGTTAATCCGCTAGCTTTGGCATCTGCTCTCGTTAAGGTATGTCCTCATGACGTAGCTTCAGTTCTTTCTCGTGAAGTATGTAGTAGGAAGATATCTCTGCTACGTAGTTCTCTTCTCTCAATGCATCCTCATGTACTTCTACGAGTTAAGTACTTAGTTAAGTTCTACCTCGAACCTCGATTGAGAGTAAGTTGTTTTAGGAGAGTACTCACGATAGTATTGATAGCACTCGGTTTGTGGAGGTAATTACATGAACTACGTGGTACTAGCTATACTAGCTATTGTAATTGGTTTCATATTGCTGACCATAGGTTTACTTCTATCGATAATGGGTAGAGGTAGAGCTAGAGTTGGTGGTGTTATATTCATTGGACCAATACCCATAGTGTTTGGTGAAAGGAACTTAGCAGCTATTGCCTTGATAATAGGTTTCGTCCTTATGTTCCTCACACTAGTGCTTATGCTAATTCACCTAGTTCTCTAAGCTTTGTGTTGAGATGGTAGAGGAGAGCTACTCCTCCACGAATAGCACCGTAGAGGTTGTTTGAGAAGGTAGCTATCACAAGGTCTGTTCCAGTTCTCAAGTACGTATTCACAATATTGTAGGTAGGCCTCGAGTACGTACTTAAGTCACTACAGACACCAGGTATCGAAATCTTACCATCTCTACTAACGAGCATGAGTATTGCACCATCAGCGCCATACCTAACAGCTACATCTCTTTCCTCAAGGCAATACCTCGATAGTACGTGTGTTAGGTCTGTACAGTAGAACAGTGTCGTGTACTTAGTAGTTGCTAAAGGAAAGTTACTCAGTATCACGATGTGAAGTACATTTAGTTTACTGAGAGTTTCATGAAGGTACTGAAGACCATGCTCTGTAAGTGTTGTACCTCCTCTAGTTGTCTGAGCTAATCCTAAGCTAACTAGTTGCTGTAGAAATCTACGTACCTTACCCTCACCTAAACCAGTTAACTTACTTATGGTGTACCTACCTATTCTCTTCATGTACTTAATCAAGAGTAGTACAGATATTGCATCAATTTGAGGAATCAATACGTATCCCGATATTACGTATGTGAGCTGGGTATATTTAGGGCTTAAAGTAAGTCTCTCCACGTGTGATGAACTGATGGGCAGCTGAAATGTGATGTAGTCCTTGGGCACTGACATGATGACCGTGGGATGTAGGGATTCATGACCGATACCGACCTAACTGATGTCTGAGAACTGAACAAACTCTCTCAACTATCTCACGATCTCTAGCAACAAAACCATTAATTAACTCAACAACTCTCCCCAACTCATCTATAGGAATCAATATTTCACAACCAACCTTCAAAGGAACATCAATCCTATACATAGACCAAAGAGAAACAGTAACACCTCTATCACGAACATCAACTACACCTGAATGCTTGAAGTTAACAACCTTAACCAACCTAAGCACTTTAAGAGCATCATGTAGATCTCGACACTCAACCTCTAAAACAGTACCTCTAGCACCAATCCAAAGAACATGAGCTGGAGTATACTTCTCAACAAAATTACGAACAGTACTTACATCACAACAATACCCCCTAAATAGCAAGGTACACCTCACATCCCCACCTACCTCAATTACTGGAGTGGGCGAATCGTAGATCACCACATGAGATTCCACATACTTCAGTACATGATACCCAAGTGACTGAAGAACATCTACAACTCTCATACACCACAGATTATTAACTCCAACCGTACTAATAATTAATAGCTTCAAGTTAAGGGTGTCAACCATGTCCAGTACCAGAGTACTACCCAGAGACGTACTTGAGAAGATAGTTGACACATTTAGACAAGGACTGGAGGCAAATCATAGAAGAATGGTAGTACTCGTAGGTACTGATGATGATGCGTTTGCCAAAGCAACGGTTGAGATAATTGAAGCATATGTAACGACACTAAAGAGCGGAAACCTCAAGGGAGTATACTGCTATCAACCTGAATTCAGCGATGGCCAACGTCGCTTCAGTAAAGTTAGACAACAGCATGAGAAGGTATTGAAGAACTATGGTATTGCAATAGACTTCAAGCCCTATAAGGACACTGAAGAAATTCTCGGAACGACCTACGACTTTGCAGTACTAGACCTCATCAATGATCTCAAACCTAATGACGTAGGTAGATTAGGTGGTGTAGTTAGAGGTGGTGGATTCTACATACTCTACACACCACGCTTTGAGGAGTGGGATAAGATAATAACGAAGTTTCAGAAAAACCTACTAGTACCGCAATACGGACCAGAACACCTAAGACACTACTTCAAGAAGAGATTCATAACTAAGCTATTTGAGTACCCTGGAATAGCAATCGTGGATGTAGACTCAAGGAAATTCATTAGAGAACCACAACCAGATCCAAATGCAAGGAAATGGGTTAAGAGAGAACCAACACTACCACCAAGACCAAAATTCCCGGAAAAGGTCTATAGGTTAGCACTAACACAGGACCAGGTAAATGTCCTCAGGATCCTAGAGAAACTCTATGAGAGACCTGAAAAGAAGTTAGCCATAGTGATAACTGCTGATAGAGGTAGAGGTAAGTCATGTGCAATAGGTATAGGACTAGTAGCACTAGGACATAAATTGAGAAAAGCTAAGGGTAGTGCAAGAATTGTAGTAACGGCACCGCATGAATCCAATGTACAATCTCTCTTTGAGCTAGCTATAAAGACCTTTAGGGCACTAGGCTATGACCCAGATATTGAGAAGAGAGGAGGTTACGTAGTATCTCTAAGGGCTAAGAACATATTCATAGACTATCTAACACCATTCGAGGTACTTAGCAGACAGAGAGTAGACATAGTGGCTGTTGATGAAGCAGCAGGAATACCAGTACCAATCCTCTACAAGATACACAGCAAGTTTAACAGAATGATCTTCTCATCAACAATACACGGATACGAGGGTGCAGGTAGAGGCTTCACCGTAAGATTCCTAAGATACCTGAAGAACGACCCCAATACTGAAGTCATAGAGTACGAAATGACAGAACCTATAAGGTATGCAGAGAACGACCCTATAGAGAATTGGTTATTTGACACGCTACTTCTAGATGCTGAACCAGCAGAGCTAACCGATGAGGATCTGAAGATGATTGAGAAGATGGAGGTGGAGTACTACATACCAGAGCCGGAAGAGTTCTTCCTCAAGAAGGAAGATGAACTAAGACAGTTCTTCGGCATCTATGTACAGGCACACTACAGGAATAGACCAGATGACCTAGGTATGATGATGGATGCACCACACCATACAGTTCGAGCATTAAAGCTAAAGAGTGGTAAGGTTGTGGTAGCAGTTGAGCTAGCTGAGGAAGGACCAATACCTGACGACATGTATGATGAACTTATCAAGGGATTAAAGCTACCAGGAAATATCATACCTGATAGAGTAATTAAGTACTGGAGAGTACGAGAATTCGCAAAGATGAGAGGTTGGAGAATAGTTAGGATAGCAACGCATCCACAGGTACAGAGAAAGGGACTGGGTTCCAAGATGATTGAGTTCATATGTGAAGAGGCTAAGAAACGGGGCTATGACTGGGTAGGTACAGGATTCGGCGTAAATCCAGAACTACTTAGATTCTGGTTAAGAAATGGCTTCATACCAGTTCACATAAGTCCAGAGAGGAACCCTGTCAGTGGTGAGTACAGTATACTACTCATTAAGCCGCTAACTGAAGAAGCTAAGAGACTTGTCATGTACATGAATAGAGAATTCAGGTTAAGACTCATTAACTCACTCTGTGGACCGTACTTCGACCTAGAGTATGAAGTAGCTAGGATGTTGCTAGAGGACTGGGGTGAACCAGTGTTCGAGGATTATAAACCGAGATTAACGAAAGCACAGTTAGAGAGGTTAATAGCGTATGCATACGGACCAATGACGTATGAGAACGTCGTAGATGCACTCATGGAGTTAGTTAAGGCGTACTTCTACGATACCTCGAAGAGAAGACCGAAGCTACTACCACTACACGAGTACATGATGATAGTCAAGGTACTACAGTCGAAGAGTTGGAAACTAGCAGCACAGGAGCTAAAGATGCCACCTGTCACACTCATGCTATCACTAAGAGATATAGCTAAGGTACTGCTCAAGTACTACATAGGGGACTTCGAGATACCACTATTCTACGCAGGACCAACAAAAGGAAGAGGATAGAAGAGAGTCAATTATCATTATGGAATCACTTTTTCCAAGTTATCAGGAACTAACTTGCTTGGAAGTACTAGGCTATATCTGCTCCTAGGTCTCTTGCTACTGCTTTCGCTATTAATCTAGCTACTCTAAGTGGTTCAGGTATAGAACC
>CAZYGV010000086.1:0-5576 GCA_964647155.1 uncultured Thermoproteales archaeon
GGGTCCTCCCGCGTGCGAGGCGGGCACTCTTCCAGGCTGAGCTACCGGCCCTCTTGGCTTATAGGTGTCTTGTTTTTCTTAAATTGGTTTCTTCTTTTTGGTCTACATCTTTGGTTTGTGTTATTTTCTGGATGTTGTTTCTCATTGATGTTTCCTCGTTTAGTTATGGGGTATGTTGTTTTGGTGAGTTGGGTAGGTTATTTATTGGAGTTTGTGGTGGTTTGTGGAGGAGGTAGTGTGAGTAAGTTTGATGTTGCTCTTAGGTTTGTTAGGGATTTAGTTTGTATCCTCGGTAGTAGGGTTTATGCTGTTATTCTCTTCGGTAGTGTTGCTAAGGGTTTTGCTGATGAGTGTAGTGATATAGATATCATGGTTGTTGTTGACTGTTACCATCCATGGATTGATCATCAACTTGCTGATCTCTGTCATCGTTACTTTGTTGAGTTTGGTGAAGTTATTGAACCTCTTGTTGTTTCTCTTGAAGAATACTTTCTGAAACTTAGTAGTAATCCTCTCTATGTTGAAGTTAAGAAGTTCGGTAAGGTGTTGTACGTGAATGAAGATGTTGTTAAGGATCATGTTAAGAAGTTACTTGATTTATCTAATCACTATCGTGAGGTTGCTGAGGTTAACTACAGGATGGGATATGTTAGAGTTAGTGTTGATCTACTTCACAATGCTATAGAGCTTCTCTTGAAGGCTCTGATAATGGTTAAGGAGAGACCTTTACCTAGAACTCACGGTGGTTATATTCATGTATTTGCTGAGTTGTATCGTGATGTAGTACCTGAGAACTTAATTGCTAAACTTCACAAGGCTTTACGTATCAGAAATATGGCTAGGTACGATCCTGAGTATGTACCTTCTGAAGATGAGTGGACTTACGTGAAGCAGGTATATGAGTTAGTTAGGGAGTGTGTTAAGAAGGTTTTAGGTTATTGAAAGGGTTATGGAAGGTTAGTTTGAAGAGGTTAAGGGATAGAGAAAGTTAAGTTCTGTGCCCTAACTGTTGTTAAAGATCCTATTGAGGATTTTGTAGTGTTGTTACTCGTGTTGAAGGAGGATGTCATGTGGGTTAGAAGGTATGTAGTTGGTATGTTATTTGTCTTAGGAACTTCATGGTGAGGTTTCGAGAAGGTCATGCTATTTAGGGTTTGATGTTGAGGTTATGAGGTTAGGGTGAAGTAGTTAGTAGTTAAATAGTTTCGAGGCTACTTTGGTGATGATGAGTAGTTTGTCTCGTGATGTTTTGTGGCGTTTTGCTATTGAGCTTATGAAGCGTGGTTTCTATGTTCGTTGGCATGCTTATGAGTTTCTCATTGGTTTTGGTGGTAGGTTGAGGTGTTTACTTGAGGTTGAGCCTCATTTCTGTAGGGTTGTTGTTTGGGTTTTTGAGTGTCTTGAAGATGTTGGTCCTGTTCTCGAGGTTGTTAGGAGGTTCTTCCCTAATTACACCATGGTTATTAGAGCGAGTAGGAGGATGCTAGAGGAGAGGTAATTGGGGTTTAGGCGGTACTTCGACCCCCTTGCGGGGGGGCATCCCCGCCTCACATCCCCCTACGTGTCTATTTATTTGGTTGTTTTTCTGTGTTTCTGTGGTTTATGTTCTGTGAGGTTTGTTGTCTTTATTGATGAGTCTGGTCTTCCTGTTAGGTGTCAGGTGTTTGTCGTTGCTGCTCTTGGTGCTGTTGTTCCTAGTGGTGTTTCGTATCTGTTCATTGGTCGTGATCTCGTTGAGTTTGTTAGGTCTAGATTTCGTGTTAAGGGTGAGATTAAGTTTCGTGATGCTAAGCGTGTTCTCGACGTTGCTGAGTTACGTAGTTTTGTTGACACTATTCTCTCTAGGTTTAGAGTTGGTTTCTCTGTAGTTCACGTATCTACTGACAATGCTCTAGAGGTGAGATTACTATCAATTAAGAGGGCTCTGTTCTCATTACTTAGGTCGTGCGAGGATATCTTGGGTAGTATTGAGTTATTGACTATTGTAGTTGATGAGGTCCCCCTCGATTTAAGGTACTTGAGAAGAGTACTGATATCAGCTATTAGGGATTTATACGGGATACCCAGTATTGAGGTCAAGATGAGGAGCAGTGCGAGAGTACCTGGTATTCAGCTAGCTGATGTAGTTGCAGGTTACCTACGTAGCACGTACCTCAAGAGATTGGGAAAAGGTTAATATAACCTACAATGGTGTATACTTCGAACAGGCCCCGTGGCCTAGCCTGGAAGGGCGGCGGCCTTCTAAGCCGCAGGTCCCGGGTTCAAATCCCGGCGGGGCCGCCAAGCACTATCCTCCTCTAGAGCTAACTACTAGTCTATAAGCTATGATCAGTAACGGTGCTGTGAGCAAGCCGATGACGACTCCTGGTGGTATGAACCACCACCAAGCATCCAACGCTACAGCACCTGTGTAAGCTACATACCTCAGCACTTGACCGATCGATAGGTACTCTGGTGATATTAACCCTAGAAAGCTAGCAATGCACTCAATCTGTATACCATAGGCTAGCTGAAGTATTGCCATTGCTGCTATGGTTGGTGATATTGCTGGAATTACATAGTTCACCAAAGTACTCCAGCTACCTAGACCAATTGCTCTAGCTGACTCCACATAGCTTTCTCTGCAGACTCTAATCGATGCAGAGTACACAACTCGTGCAACGAAACCCCACTTAAGTGAACCAACTACAATCCCTGTCTCTACTGGTGATAGTGCTCGTGTACATGACAGTGCTATGAGTAGTGGTACTGTAGGTAGTATGAGGACTATGTCGCAAATCCTCATGAGCACTGCACTAATTAATCTATTGAAGTAGCTCGCAATAACACCAATTATCGTACCAATGGTTGTCGAGAGTAGTGATATGATAGCGCCAACACATAGTGTCGTTATTAGTCCAAGGGTGAGTTCAGTAGCTACATCTCTACCCCATGCATCAGTACCTAGTAGACCCCATTTTAGACCGTAGATTCTCAGGATAGCTCTTGGTGTGTTAGTGAGGTAATTCTCATTTCCTGACTTAAGTACCTTGATCACTAGATCGACTCTGTACTCTCCCTCCTCACTAAATACGTACCTAGCTACGTAGTATGGATCAATTACCTTCCACAGCTTCTCTCTGGTTATGATTTTAAGTGTTGGATCTAATGAGGATAGAATTAGGGGATTACTTGTAGCTTTTCTCCTTGTGTACATGATCACTTCTTCATTGCTTGGCTTTGTTATCCTTAATGTAAGCTCTAGGGGTGTGAACTCAGGTATGTTCACTAGCTTTATCTCAAATATCTTTGGTGATTCCCACATGTAATTGATTGACGTTCTGTAGTGTAGTACTGCTTCTCTGCTGTTCTCTACCTTCTTTACTAATTTGAGTACGTAGTCCCTGGTCTCAGGTAATTTCGTTTTATGGACTAGTGCTGTGTACCAGTTGGGTGGTGCATATGGTGTTGCTACTTTCTCTAGCGTTTGCTGCGTTATTGGGAGTAGGGGGAGTGTAAGTACTACTACTGTTGCTATAATGATTAGTGGGTACATTGACTTCAGTACTGCTCTCGAGATTAGCGGTCTTCTCACTACCCTTCCTCCATCAGGTACCAATTCTTGTCGTGGGTAGAGCACTGCTATTGCAATATCTGCTACTGAATTAGCTAATACAACAGATAGTGTTAGTACTGTGAAGAGTGCATAGATTAATGTGTAGTCTCTCTGTAGCTCTGCTTCGGCAATAAGGTACCCTGTTCCTTCCCAAGAAAATACTCTCTCTACTGATACCATACCTGAAACTGAGAACCCTAAAAGTAGTGCTATCAGTGAAATCAACGGTGCTGCATTAGCCCTAAGTACATGTTTCCAAACCACAGCGTACTTAGATAATCCCTTTGCTCTAGCTAGCAGTACATACTGCGTACTGTATTCAGGTGCTAGTACTGACTTCGTAACTATGTACAGTAGACCTGAGTACCATAGTGTTAGTGTTGTAAGTGGTAGTACTAGGTGTCTCAACATATCGAGTACTGTACCTTCTTCAGATACTACTCCTGAAGCTGGTAGTAGACCTAGCTTGTATGCTACTATATACTGAAGCACCATACCTAACCAGTACGGTGGTACTGAGTATAGTGCAATCATGAGTGTAGTAACTACGTAGTCTCTAGTGGTACCTACGTATGGTGTTGTCACTACTGCTAGTACTAGCGATATCACTGCTGCTAGTGTTATTGCTGGTATCATGAGGATGAGTGTTATTGTTAGGTATCTAGGTAGGATACTTGATGTAGGTATCATGTAGTGGATAGATATTGAGTAACCGAAGTCAAATGTGAGAACAGATCTTAGGAATTTGATGTACTTAGTCACGATGTCGTTACCTAGACCTAGTTTATCCTCGAGCTTCTTCCTGACATCACTCGGTATGCTACCTGCCAGGATATCGAGTGCGTTGAGGGGACTACCTGGTAGAAGGTTCACTATAATGAATACTAATGTCAGTGCTACCTGAATAGTTATTGCAGTTACTATGACTGTACGTAGCACTTTCTTCCTAGTGCTCATGATGTCTTCTCATCCTCCACAGTGCAATACCTACGGCTACTGCTACTACGGCAGATGCTGCTATGATGTAGTGAAGTACATTGCTTATTCCCATACCAACCTCCTCTACGGTTCTGAGCTTCAGTACCTTAGGGTACTTGAAGTACTTCTTATTTGCTAGCAGTATAACTATCTTCTTCTCTGGTTCATAGCTCTTGAAGATGTATGGTCCTGAACCAATTGGCCTATCGTTTGGATACGTTAGTGGATCCTTTACTTTCTCCCAAATGTGCTTGGGGAGTACTGGTACATATCCGATCCAGTACAGTGCCCAGTAACTTGATGTATTTAGGTAGATTTTTACTGTATAATTATCGACTACTTCCGTCTTAACTACGTACTTTACCTTTGGTGCCCAAATACTGGAGAGTTTTAGGAGCTTATAGGTGTACGCTACGTCATGTGCTGTCAGTGGTGTACCGTCATGCCATGTAACGTTCTTAGCTATATGGATTGTAACTACAATTCCTCTACTCCACTTCTCAGTACTCCACTTAACCGCGATCCATGGCATTAGCTCTAGTGTGAATGGATTTATAGCTATCAATGGATCATAGATTCTACCTAGTACGTACCAGTCATAGCCACTTATTGTAACTAGTGGGTTTAGTGAGCTAATTCTCGATGTTGGTAATGATAATCGTAGTACCCTAGATTCCTCTGATCTAGCCATTAGGTATGTCCAACCACCTAGAGGTATGCTGCCGGTAACACCAAAGCCGGGCTCAGCAACTAAATACTTCCAACTTTTCCTAGCTACTGAGTACAGAATCCTCACGTAGAGCGGTACACCTGGTAACTTCTCTGCTAATATTTCCTGAACCCTGTGGACCGCTACCATAGCCTCCTCCCTAGATTCAGCTAGGAGAATTTTCTCTAACCACCTATCTAGCTCTGGATCTCTGATACCAGCCCAATTCCATCCATGTGCTCTATCCTGTGAGCTATGGAAGCTCTGGTAGAGGTAATCTAGCGTGTATCCTGG
>CAZYGV010000087.1:0-5512 GCA_964647155.1 uncultured Thermoproteales archaeon
AGCTAATTGTTGGTGGTGGTACTCGTGATGAAAGTGATGTACTGCTGCTGAAGAGCATAGGTGTTGATGCTGTACTCGTAGCAACAGCTCTACACAGAGGTATCATCAAGAGAGTAGAGTACTGACAACATCGGCTAAGTACTTCAAATCATGTGGAAGCAAGGTACGTAGTCTAGATCTGACATAGATTAAATCACCACAGTCAACGTGTACTGCCTTAGTACTGAGACCAGGAACGTACATTACCTCCTCCCCACTAACAGGATTGCAGAACTCCGTAAGGATGTAGTACGAGTACCTATCTGAAATCAGCGGTACTCTGCGCCTCAACTCCACATTGCTGACAGCACCTAAAAGGTAAAGACCAACCTCATGACCAAGCAACTTACTGAGACCAACATAGGAGGTCGTCAACCTCGGATTAATCTCAACAACATAGAGAGAACCACCATGGTAAACAACATCAAAACCAACGTAACCTCTCAAACCAGGTAACTCCTCAACAACTCTACGTACTAGTGAAGTAGCTTCGAAAGCAAACCTACGTATAGGAAGTAAACCACCACAGTACCTGAAACCACAGTCAACAGCAATGAACTGTAGGTTCAAGCTCAAGAGAACAACAACGCCATCACGAACAATAGCTGAGATACTCATGTGAGTACCAGGGACATACCTCTGAACTAAGGCATAACACACTTCACTACACAACAGAGCACGAGATACAGCACATCTCAACTCACTCCATGAAGTAACCAGTGAGGTTCCTGAACCACCAGCGCCATCAACAGGCTTAACAACAACAGGATAACCAAGCTCAGAAACCTCAGGTATCGATAAATCCCCATGCACAAGAATCGTAGGTGGAACATCAATCCCCAACTCACTAAGTAACCTAATTGTAGCGAACTTATTGGAAAATAACTTAACTAATTTAGGTTCAGGACCAAGAAACCTATCACCAACAACATCAATAACCCTAATCAACTGAGGTGGAGGAGCAATAGCAACAACATAGTCATACCGATCACAGTACTCACGAAGAAAATCAATGAGATCAAGCTCTCTCGGAACACATACAACACCTACACCTCTAGGTACAGTAACCCTACTCAACACATCAGGACACAAAGCTAAATCAACAGAGATACCACATGAAGCTAAATCCCTAGCAACGCAGTAAGCCATAGCAAAGCCCTCAGTGATGAACTCTCGGAGAGAATGAAGGTATCTAGAGGAACAACACACATACTCAGCAACAAGAACCTTCATACAGTAGTGGTGAGTACTGAGTAATTAATCTAAGGTTACTCAAAGACATAGAATAACTTCACTTACCACGCTCACTCTCAACAAGTTTAGAACATAGCTCATAGACGAACTTAGCCCTCTTAATTGCTTCCTGAGCATCAACCTCATCATACAGCTCCTCGGGAGGTATCTCAGTCTCCTCATCACCGTACATAGCAGGACCACGATTATGAGCTAGATCCCTAGAGATCCTAGCTAACTCATCAACATGAACTCTAAACCACTCAGGAAATAAGTTCCTGTACTACCTCAATACATAACCAACATCATGAACCCTAGGGTACTCAATACTAGAAACCTCAAAACAGCTTTCAAACACAGCTCAATAGCTTCCTGACACAATCTAACAACCAAGTGAAAGTACCTCCTTTCAAGACAGATCTCAGCCAACTCAATTCTCCTACCAGCATCAACGAGGTAAGAGCGAACAAAATGAAGCTTACGCTCACTCAACAAGCTTAACCCCCACAAGCTCTATGAATGGATTACCCCTCTCAAAAATCCAGTACCACCTCCTACCTAGCCAAACCCTCTTACCACCAAACAACTCAATGTAGTATCTAACTCTTTCGAGAATCCTCCTCAAAAAATCATCACGATCATATAGAATAACAGCATCCTCAACAAGATCGAGATACAGAGGTCTAAAGTACTTCGCCTCCTCAACACTAAGAACAACAGGACTTATACCAGTGTACATACCCCTCCTAGCTAACTCACACCTAAGATCCTCAACAGCATCAACAGCTCTAGAGACCAACTCATACCTACGAAATCTAGACCTAGGAACAGACCTCATCACAATAAGTACATCCACATCACTAGTACACGTAAAGTCACCACGAGCAACAGAACCGAAAACAGCTACCGAAACGACATCCTCACCAAATACCCTCAAAAGAACCTCAACAAATCTCCTCACAAACAACCAGATCAAATCCTTAACACTAGACATCGAGTTAGGTAACTCTGGTACAGACTTATAAGTCAGCAATTCATGGAATTGAGCTGTACGTAGCATCAACGCAATCAATAGGTCACGAATCAGCAAGCCGAGACTCCTCATCAATCAGTGGTACAACCGGTTCATCACAAAGCACCTAGTAGGTAGCTAGACATCAGTAAACCATAGGTTCATCACGCATCAGAGCGACCGAAAATCATCACATAGATATCTGAAGTTCCGATATCTGAGATGTGAGGTAGGATTTTGGTGCGGCGGCCGGGATTTGAACCCGGGCTCACTGGCTCGGGGGGCCAGCATCCTAGTCCAGGCTAGACGACCGCCGCAATGTCCCTTACCTCTAACTCTTTTGGGACTTATTAACTTACAGTCAATGCTCCTCCTCTCAGCACTGCTTTTCCAAATACATAACTCTTATAAACTAGATTGTATCAGTAATACTATCGATGTACATATGTACTACATTCGAGAAATTTCTCGTTGATAAGGTTATTGATAAGATAAAGCATGGAGTTGTATTTTCACTGAGAGATCTTGATTTCGATAACGTTTCTGATTTGTATGTTCCTGAGAGGAGAAATGTCGGTGTCTATGTTCATGTTCCTTTTTGTCGTTCTATCTGTCCATACTGTCCATACTATAAGGTTGTAGTGAGTGAGTCTAGTATTCGTTCTTGGTTGAGAGGTATTGTTAAGGAAATTGAGTTAGTTAGTAAAGTACTTCATGAGTTTGGTGTTGATGTTGTAGTTGAGTGGGTGTACTTTGGTGGTGGTACTCCAAGTCTCTTACCTATTGATGTGCTGAGTGAGGTTCTTGAGGTTTTGCGTAGTTCATTCAATGTCGTTGGTGAGGTCGGTATTGAGGCTAATCCTCTCGATCTCTCTCTGGATAAGGTCTCGAAATTGCTTGAACTCGGAATTACGAAGCTTAGTATCGGTGTTCAGTCCTTTCAAGATAAGTACCTCAGGATTTTGGGAAGAATTGAAGCTGGTAGAGCTAGTGAAGTAGCTAAGATACTTCGTGAAGTGATTGAGGAAACCAATGTTCACGTAAATGTTGACCTCATGTTTGCTCTTCCAACACAGACAATTGATGATTTCATCACTGACATTATGATGGTTATCGATCTCGGTATTCCTCAGGTAACAACATATCCACTCATATTGGTGAGAGGACTTAGACTGAGGAAGTTAATTGAGGAAGGAGTTTTACCAAAAGTTCCTGACCTAGGTACGGAGTTAGCTATGTTGAAGAGAGCTAGAGATGTCCTCGAGAAGCATGGTTACAGAATGTGTACCATTTGGTCCTGGACTAAGGTGAGGAAATTCTACGAAACTGTTAGCAATGAGATGGAGGGTGATTACCTCGGATTCGGTCCTGGAGCATTTAGTTTAATTCGTGAATTTGAGCATCTAAACATACCATCCATCGAGAAGTGGTATCAAGCAGTAACTAGTGGTAGATTCCTGAAGTACGTCAGCTACGTAGGTAAGGAGAAGCTACTCTGGCGTGCATTTGGCAATCAGCTCTATACG
This sequence comes from uncultured Thermoproteales archaeon, assembly GCA_964647155.1. Classification (GTDB taxonomy): domain Archaea; phylum Thermoproteota; class Thermoprotei; order Thermoproteales; family B15-G16; genus B15-G16. The sequence goes on from CAZYGV010000087.1 coordinate 3,811, forward strand.
GGAACTGTAGATCTGAATTACTTGAGAAGTAGGTATTACGAGCTGAAGAAGACATTGAACAGAGTAGAGAAAATTACTAAGATGCTCGCTCTACTCAAGTACTTGAAGAAATCAGGTACCACCTATAAATTAACTTGGAGAGGCCACAGGTTAGCTCACATATTCACTAAGGTATTCGTTGAGAAAGTACCATGTGAAATAACTATACAGGCTATGCAGCAGAGATGTGAACTGATACCTAGGTAGTGCACCTTCTTAAGTTAATCTTCAACCAACCAGAGGATATAAACTTCAGTACTACACATTCGTCTATGTATTCCTCTCGTGTCCTATACCTAAATTTAAATTCTTTTAACTAACTTTATTGTTTACAGGATTAGAAATCACTATTACCCGAGGTCTACTACCTATGATTGAACTCAGTGAGAAGTGCCTTCTCTCTATCCGTAATCTTAGTGTCGTGTATAAGATGCCTAGAGGAGTGGCTAGGGTCGTAGATAATGTCTCTCTGGATGTGTATGAGGGTGAAGTTCTTGGACTCATTGGTGAAAGTGGTAGTGGTAAGTCGATGATGGCTTCGGCAATAATGAGAGTGGTTCCACCCCCTGGCATTATCCAAGGTAGTGTTCTATTCCGTAGTCCTTCACTTGGTATCGTAGACATACTTAAGCTACCTGATAGAGAGCTGAGAAGAATTAGATGGAAGGAACTAGCCATGGTATTTCAGGGAGCGATGAACTCCTTCAACCCAACACTAAGGATTAGAGATCATTTTCTGGATACTGCTAGAGCACATGGTTGGGAGAGTAAAGATGAGGTGCTAGATAAGGCATGTAAGCTCCTCGAACTAGTCAGATTAGAACCTGAACGTGTACTCAACTCCTATCCACACGAATTGTCAGGTGGTATGAAGCAGAGAGCACTGATAGCGCTTAGCCTACTCCTCGATCCAAAGCTATTGATACTTGATGAACCAACATCAGCACTAGACACAATCTCTCAGAGAGCAATCATAGATGTACTTAAGGATATATACGATAAACTTAGGATAACCATGATCTTCATAACACACGACGTACCACTAATAACAGGACTAGCACATAGAGTAGCTATAATGTACGCATTCAAGATAGTTGAGGTAGGGTACATAGACCAAGTATTCAGGAATCCAGTACACCCATACACAAGAGGACTACTCAGCGCAATACCATCACTAACATCAGATCTGAACAAGGTAAGACCAATACCAGGAAGGCACCCAGATCCAATAAATCCACCACCTGGTTGTAGATTCCACCCAAGATGTCCGTATGCAACCGAGAAGTGTAGGAGAGAGGAACCACCACCCATAGAGGTCGAACCAGGGCACGTAGTCTACTGTCACAGAGCTGAAGAACTTTGCATGAGGTGAAGGTATGGAGCAACCACTCATCAAGCTAGAGAAAGTCCGTGTCTGGTTCCCCATAAAGAAGGGATTGAGAAAGGTACTCTATGTTAAGGCAGTTGATGGAGTTGACCTAGAGATCAAAAGAGGAGACGTCGTAATACTACTCGGTGAAAGTGGTTGCGGAAAAACAACACTAGGAAAGGTCATCGTAGGACTACTCAAACCAACACATGGTAGAGTACTATGGAAGGGTAGAGACGTTAGAGAGCTAAAGGGTAGAGACTACCTCGAGTACAGAAGGAGTCTACAGATAGT
>CAZYGV010000088.1:0-5509 GCA_964647155.1 uncultured Thermoproteales archaeon
AACCAGTAGAGAAGCACCACGTAACCATACTCTACATAGGTGATCGTAGATTGAGTAGTGAAGTATTGAGGGAACTCAGTGAGAAAATAGGTACAGTACCACCATTCAGAATAGTCTTTAGAGGTAGTAGACTGTATCCATCACCAACTAAACCAAGAGCATTAGCAGCACCAGTAGTGGAGGGTATCGAGAAGCTAAGTAGAATCAGAACAATAGCGATAGAGGTATTGAGGAGGTACAGAATTCAACCTGAAGATAGGTACCTAGGAGAGTTCTCACCACACAGCACATACGCGAGGATAAGAGCTAAACCAACAGTAGAGCTAGTGAAGTTACTTGAGAAGATCGTGAAGCAGACATCAAGGATAGAGGTAGAGCAGGTAGTGAAGCAGGTACACATAGCGGATACATCAATGGGAAGATACGTAGTAGTTCACAGCATAGCACTGAAGACGCAGTAGATCTAATGTTATTCAAGTACCTCAACAGTTATCCTCACAAGTTTACCCTCAAGACCATCTAGAAGAGCGTCGAGGGACTTCGCTCGCTCATTAAACTCATATCGATGAATGAGTTCCATGTACTTCCTGAAATCACGATGTACTTCTTCAGGAATCTTCTCAGGAAGAAGGAGGTACCTATCACCTACATACGGAACTACGTACAGATAACCAACAGCACACCTAACCTTAACACCTTCTGAACTACACAAATTCACAACCCCCTCAGCTTTGTATAGCGAGAACGGAGTTAAAAATTGAGGGAATAGAGTTAACTACTAGCAACGACTAGACACGATGATAGTGTATTATCTCACACGGTTTAACCGACCTTAAACCGCACAAAATAATACATTGTCACGATGGAGAGCGCAACTCGCAAACAGAGGATATTTACCTAACCTAACCAAGTGAGGTAGGAATCAGTAATCGCTCCCCTCATCACAACTCAACTGAAGCGAGGCATCATCATCAGAGAATATAGGAGGAGTAGGGCCGGTAATTCACGCCCGTGGGCTTACATCGGACGGCCAGAACCATGGTGCTTCTGTAGCAGCGGGAAGAAACGCTTACTTCCGTGGCCCCCTGCGGGTCCTAGTAAAAACCCGCAGGCTCTGCCCACGGGCTTCGTGTACCGGCCCCAAGTCTATTAGTTGTTTGACTAGAAAATAAATCTTGCTCCCTTATTCACCTAGCTTATTCTCTTTTCCATTAGTCAAAAGGTTCAGTGAACTCGGCAATCATCATGTCTCAGGTGCGGGACCACTCATCATGTTTGTGAGTGTCAGTGGGAAACCCATTTACGTCATCAATCTCGTGACTGCGCCTTCATCACCTAGAGTTGATTTTTCTGCGAGGTACTAAAAATAGCTAACACTATTAACACTACGTTCCAAACCCATGTTCCTGAATTATGTGTATCAGTGTATCTGCATATCTCCTTGATCTGTATCCACATCTCTGACAGTAATACCTAGTTACCTTATGGAATGAATTTCCACTATATGACTCTATCCTGCAAGCTATCCATTCCTTACTGAATTCTGGGTGCTTAGTCTCCATGTGGGTCTTGAATTCTCCATCACATTGCACAATTCTAGGTCCGCTCACTGTATCGTGCTTAACAACGTAGAGGTCTATGTATTCACGACAGTAAGGACACTTAATCTTGCCTATCACGTATAGTCTACGCTCTGGTGTACCCACGGTTGTTAGTATGGTTACTGAGCCTATAGTCCTAATCGGCCTTACGTTGAGGTTTCTAAGTAGCTCCATCATTGATGATAAATTTTCGTACGTTATCTTGAGACTACACATACTGTAGCATTAACGCTCTAGTGTGGGGTCTTTTGTACTTTACCCTAGTATCGAATGTTCACTGTCGAGTGGAAGCTAGAAAATATCTGAGGATTTATTTCAGAGATTAGTGCTAAACAGTATGGTTTTAGACAATTATTGCTTCACCTGTCTTTCTATCGAAGAGGTAGACTCTGTTTAAGTTGAAGTGTAGGTACACTTTGTCTCCTACGTTATACTTTACTGCTCCTAGTACTCTCACCTTGAATATGAAGTCTCCCGCCTTCACGTTCACTATGGTCTCTGCTCCTAGTGGCTCTATTACGTATACTTCACCAGGTACACAGTGTGGGTCTACTGGTCTCTCAACAATTTCTAGGTGTTCTGGTCTAATACCCATTGTTAGTTCTGTGTGTTTCAGTCTTGGTCTTACTACTGATGCTAGTGGTGTTATGTCTAGTTCAAAGCCTGGTCCCTGTAGGTATACCTTATCTTCTCTCTCTACGTAGCTTACATCAACTAAGTTCATTGATGGTGCACCTATGAATCCTGCTACGAAGACGTGTATTGGTTTCCAGTAGATGTCATCTGGTGTGCCTACCTGAATTACCTTACCGGCGTTCATGACAGCTATCCTATCTGCCATAGTCATTGCTTCTGCCTGGTCGTGAGTTACGTATACTGTCGTGATCTTCAGTTCTTTTTGAAGTCTCTTGAGGAATGCTCTTGCTTCTACTCTTAGCTTAGCATCTAGGTTACTTAGTGGCTCATCGAATAGGAATACCTTGGGTTGTCTTACCAGTGCTCTTGCTAGTGCTACTCTTTGCTGCTGACCACCAGATAGTTGTGCTGGTTTTCTATCTAGTAGGTCCTCTATGTAGAGCATTCTAGCTACTTCCCTAACTCTCCTATCTATCTCGTGCTTTGGCATCTTCCTGATCTTGAGTGGGAATGCTATGTTGTCGTAAACTGTCATGTGTGGGTACAGTGCATAGCTCTGAAAGACCATTGCTACATCTCTATCCTTTGGTGGTAGGTCCGTTACATCTACTCCACCTATGTAGACTCTACCTGCTGTTGGTCTCTCAAGACCAGCGATTATCCTTAGAGTTGTTGTCTTTCCGCATCCTGAAGGTCCTAAGAGGACGAAGAACTCACCATCCCTTATGTGGAGTGTTACGTTATCTACAGCTACGACTCTACCACCAAATATCTTAGTTACGTGATCAAGCTTTACATCTGCCATAAGTAAATCACCAGAGCAATTCAGTGTTCGTTTTGATATGTATACTTCGATTTTAAAAGCATTACTACTACGAATTTATATATAGTTTATGGACTTACCAGTTATTAATTACTGTCGCTATGTAGATATTGCTATGGTGTGTAGACCTTGCTTTCAGCTGTGGTGTACTTGCCCTTTCCTAGGTATAGTACAGGTCTGACCTTAGCTATGTCTACGAGTAATTCCTGTGTGAAGTACTTCTCATCGTACTCGATGGCTATTACCTCACCAACAACCCATACATGATCACCGTACTCCTTCATGTCTATTACCCTACACTCTAGATGCGCATAGCACTCCTTTATGAGGGGTGGCCTTACTCTTACTGCTTGTACTGGTGTTAGTCCCAGTTCCTTGAACTTATCTACCTCCCTACCACTTACGGTACCTGCTAGGTTTACTTTTTCGAGAATGTCCATTGATGGGAAGTTTACTACGAATTCGGGTACTTCTTTCAGTAGTTCGTAGGTGTATCTCTTTGGTGATATCGATACTCCGTAGATAGGTGGTGACAGTGATATGGGGGTATGCCATGCAGCAGTCATGATGTTTGCTCTTCCTTCGCGACTTACCGTCGTTATAAGTACGGTTATTTTTGGGAAGTATACTCTGAGAAGTTGTTTTGGAGTTTCTACAACTGTTTTACCTACGTCCTCTGGTTTAGGTAGTGTACTCATGGTTTTCACTATTTGTTGACTGATTTTAAAAGGTGTAGTCTATAACTCCCCTATGTCTAGATGTGGAGCCTTACTTGAGAAGGTTCGTAATTTGAGGGATTTCATGGTTAAGGTGTTGTGTGAGCTAGTGGCTATACCTACTGTTGTTCCTCCAGGTGAGCACTACCTAGATTGCTGTATGTACCTTCGTGATCTTCTTCATGATATGGGTCTTAGTGTTGAGGTTATTGAGGTTCCTCGTGAGTACGTTCCTGAGGAGTACAGGGATTACCCACGCTATATAGTGTATGCTAGGTCTTCTAAAGATCCGGTTATTCACTTCAATGGTCATTACGATGTTGTTCCTCCTGGAAGTGGTTGGGTTGTTACTGATCCTTTCAAGCCTAAGGTTGTGGATGGTAGGGTGTATGGTAGGGGTGCTGTGGATATGAAGGGTGGTATTGCTGCTATCATTGGTGCTGTTAAGGCGTTACTCGAATCAGGTATTGAAGATTATGTTGGTTTTGAGTTATCGTTTACCCCTGATGAGGAGATCGGTGGTAGAGCTGGTGTTGGTTACTTAGTTAAGTCTGGTAGAGTGAGGAGTAGGTTCTGTATTGTTGCTGAGCCCTCCAATCTAGATCAGGTATGGATTGGTCATAAGGGTCTTGTTTGGTTTGAGGTTACGGTCATTGGTAAGTCAGCTCATGGCTCAACTCCTTGGCTTGGTGTGAATGCCTTTGAGTGTATGGTTGAGCTTGTACATAGACTCCTCCGTGAGTATAGACCATTGATTGAGTCTAGAGTTACGAGGTTTGAGACTATTCCTCCTGAGGGTAGGAGAGCTACTGCTATGTTTGGTGGTGTTGTTAGGGGTGGTGTCAAGGTGAATGTTGTTCCAGATACCTGCTCCTTCACTGTCGATAGGAGGGTAATTCCTGAGGAGAACATCGATGGTGTAAAGCATGAGTTCACTGAGTTTGTGCTCAAGATAGCTAAGGAGCTTAAGTGCGATGTTAAGATCAAGATACTTGAGGAGATGAAGCCATGTATAGTTAGTGAGTCATCTAGGCTACTGACAACGCTAAAGAACGTAGCTAAGCACGCTATTGGTGTAGAGCCTAAGGAGACACTGTGTATTGGTGGTCTCGATATGAGATACTTCATTGAGGCCGGTATAGATACTCTCACGTACGGTCCCGGTCCTACAGAAGCTGCACACAGACCAGATGAGTACATTGACATAGAATCTATGGTGAAAGCAGCACAAGTCTACGCAGCTCTATGTACCAGAGGAGAATTACTTCAGTAACTTGAGGTGTCCAGTAACTCTGTTAACCAAGTCTTCAGGTGCAGGACCGATACCTAGACAAGTGATAGTTCCAGGAGGTAGTTCTGTCCTCCCCGCATCCTCGATCAGAGATGCTGGTAAACCAAGTTCTTGAGCTCTCTTATACAGCTCAAGAAGTTCTTCAAGATTACTCACCTGTAGAACAACCTTTTTCTGTCCCTCTCTAAACCACTCCTGAACCCACTCAGGTCTCATTCTTCTAGCTTCTTCAAGCGATGACACAGCTGCATGTGCTACCTGCGCAGCAAGTTTACCTCTGCTCATCTCTATGTCTGTCCTCACAACGATAACCTGCTTGTAACCCATCACATATGACACCTATGCTAACAGGTTAATAGGTAACAATTATAATGACTTCTCACATCAGTAGCTACGTAATGTACGTAAAGGTAGGTCCCAAGAAGGATCCACAAGGTTACTA
>CAZYGV010000089.1:0-5463 GCA_964647155.1 uncultured Thermoproteales archaeon
GTTCTGAAGTAGCGTAGTGCTAGTACTCAGTTGTTCAGTGGCCCTGAGTCCTGGTCAGGGCTCGGGTTGATCTGTAAATTGATGAGGCCCGGGCCCTGGCCGGGATGATGAGGGGGCTTGGTGAGGAAGTGGAGGATGACTAAGGACTTGGCGACCGCAGACGCGGCGCCAAGCACCGGGGCCCTCAGTGTAGCTCAGTGCTGATACTTAAGTGTTTCGGACCGGTCAGGGCCCGGGGCTTTTTGCATTGTTACTGGTTTGCTGATGGTTTCCTTGGTTTAGTTGATCTATGTGAATTACTTTGTACCAACAGTTCTCAAGTTCTTTGCCAAGTAGTTGATCTACAATATCTTCGATTAGGTTCTTTGCTGATGAGAAGCGTCTGTACTCGTGTTCTCCATGTGTTATGACTACTAACTCTCTTGAGGTGTGATATCTCACGTGGTAGGTAATTGCCTGTGCCAGCCACTCAGCATCTTCCTTAGCTCCGTAGTGGTGAGGTGATTTTAGGAATTGCTCAAGTGCTCTGAGTAGTTGATCGTAGAGCTTATCGTTTTTGAAGTCTTCATATCTTGTGGAGGCGATAGGGTGGTAACAGTACTTCATTCTTTTCAGGAAGTCTGTAGGTCTTGGGATTACAAGTAGTCGTCCTCCGAATCTATTTCTTAGCTCTTGACAGAGGGTACGGAGGTCACCTTTCTTTATTAGGGTTTTTCTAGCTAGGATCTTGAATGCTGCTGCATCTATGACTATGGTCATCTAGGTACCTCAGTGGGTGAAGTTAATTTAGCTACGTACTCCTCAAGCCATGGAATTTCCTTCTCTGGAATAACTACACCATCTTTAATCTGCAACCTCGATATGTACCCTACAGTACCTCGTTTCTCTGGTGAGTACTCGAGATAGAGTAGAGCTACTTGGTTTAGTAGGGTACTTCTTAGCTTCTCATTATGCTGTAGTACGTTTAGTAGTCTACTCAGGATATCTGGATTGTGAGTAATTAACACGGCATACATTCTATCCTCTACGCTAAGGGTTTCGAGTACTAGGTCTAGTGCCTTCAGTACGAGGAGGGGGTCTGCATGGGTCATGAACTCATCCACAATGAGCACAGAGTATATGTCTTTACTCCTCTCATGTGCTCTCTTAAGTGCTTTAATTAGTAACGCTAGGAGGAGATAGTCTAAGGCTCCTTGTGGGAGTACGAGAGGTGTTTCAAGATCGTATACACGGACTTCACTCCCATGAACTTCCTCTATTGAGATAGCGATTGGTCTCTCTATCACGAGTCTCAGTTCGTGACCTCTACCAATTTCAACACTCTCTACTACACTACTCTGTTCATTAGTGAATAAGCCAGCAGCAATCAAGAGATGTAGTAGGTAATTGATGTACACTGGATTCCTTCGAGCAAGTTCTGCAGACATCACCATGTACATCTGTACGTATGGTGGTATTACCTCTCTCCACCTACCGAAGAGCTTCCTAATACGTGATGTTAGGTTCTCTAGATCACGAGCCATAAGTATGGGATTACGTTCCTGAGGAACATAAACAATTAAGTAGTCATCTAACTCTTCAGCAATTTCAAGACTTAGCTCTTCTCGAGCTAAGGTAAGAGAAATCAAATTACCTAAGCTATATGAACCTCGTGAAACACCACGTCTAAGTAGGAGATTAGGTACATACCACCTCGCTAGTGTACTCGGATCTAGAGATAGAGCTTCCTCATACTCACCATACTCAAGAACAACAAGCCTTGCCAAAGCCTTTACATAATCCTTCCCGTAGCCCCAGAGCTGCGCTAATGGCCTAGCTAGGTAGAGGAGCGTGAGCAACCTAAAGATATAGCTCTTACCTGTACCAACTCTACCATAGACAATAGTGAGCCTAGGTAGCTCACAGGAAAGCTCAGCGATAGGACCTAAATCTCTAACAGAGAGACTCAACACCAAAGCAACTCACCAACACATCATTAGCGAAAACAGTATTTATCCCTACACTAAGCAGAGGAAATTAACTCATTAGGCAGAATAGACCTAGGTTAAGCCAAGTAGTTTCAGCGATGTTAAGATCAGATGTACATTATGGAGACTACGTACTTTAAGGTCCTCCATTAACTGCTTATGGAGTTTTCCTTAGTGTGAGTAAAGTGTTTCCTCAAGATATGGAGGATGCTATGTGAGGTATAGAGCTAGGTAAGTAGCCTCGGCTATGTGCTTCAGTTCCTTATAAATTTCGAGGCTGTAGTTCTTGAAGGTATTGGAGCAGAGGATATTGATTTAAATGTGGTATTCGTAAGGTGGGTAGGTGAGCAACCTGAGTAGGGAACAGCTTTCAGCGAGTGATATTGTTGCTCTTTTCGAGAAGGATCCTTCAGCTCTTAAGAGGTTAGCTGAGCTTCTCGTTACGGTACCGGACATAAGGTTGGCGATAGTTGAGGGTGTGATGAGGGAGGTAGCAACGAAGAGAGATCTTGAAGCTCTTAGGAGGGAGCTACAGGAGTACATTGACAAGAGAATTGCAGAGCTAAGAAGTGAAATGGAGAAAGTAATAGGTGAAGTAAGGAGTGAGATAAGTAAGCTGAGTGATAGAGTGACATCTCTAGAAGCGAGAGTTGCTAGGTTAGAGGGTCAGGTTAGTCTCTTGATTAAGATCTTCATTGCGTTTAACGTACCAATCCTCATAGGGATAATAGGGATCTTACTCAAGATGGTACTAGCACCCTAGAGCACTAGGTGCTGAGTGATGCTAGTAACTGAACCAAGGTTCGTAGATAGAGAACGAGAACTAGAGACACTACGTGAACTAGCTAGTTACGGAAGTCCACTACCAATATACCTCTACGGTCCTGAAGGTTGTGGAAAGACAAGACTACTGAGAGAATTCATCAAGGAAGTACGTGGAGTGACAATCTACATAGATGCACTAGAGAGGAGGGATCCAGAGACAGCAATAGTGTTGAATCCAGTGATTGAAGAGGTAAGGAAGTTCGTAAGGGAAGTAGCATTGCAAGCCATAGGACCGCTAGGTACGTACTTAGCAGATAGGATAACACTCATAGTTGAGAAGATAGCTGAGAAAGTGAGTATTGAAGGAAGGTCATTGATAGTGATTGTAGATGACATCACTAGAGCCATAGGGCTAGATAGAGTTGAGTGGTACGTAAAGTGGTTGTACGAGCTAATAGGTAAGCTACATAGGAGGTACAGTCCGAAGAGCATACTCATAGTAGCTACGACAAGTGAAGGTAAGAGCCTAGACCTAGTAATGAGACACACGTACACAGTAGTGAAGTTGATATGGAATTTACCGAGAGAACCCTTCTACGAACTAGTACAGGAACTAAAACCACCGAACCCCAATCTCAGAGAGGAGCTATGGCGGGTAACAGGTGGAAATCCAAGAGCACTAATAGAGATAGCACACGTACACAGATGGGATATAGGTAGCTGGTTAAATACCCTAGAGAGAAAGCTCACGAAAGTACTAACTACCATACGCTCGAGAAATCTAGAGAATGAATTGATGAAGGTCATAGAGGATCCAGATACAGTACACACAGAAGCAACACCAAAAACAGAGCAACTACAGCAAATACTCACTGAAGAGAACCTACTCATCTACAAGTACGTGACAACACTACACAATACCGAAGTACCAAGTGATCCAGAGCTAGGGATAGGGAAGTACTACGCATGGCAAATACCTGCATACAGAGACATCCTAAAGAAACTACTGATACAGAGATGAGGACAAGGGCAAGAACATCAAGTACATAAGTGTGAGCAACTTGAGACATACCTAGGTGACACAGTGCAAATACCGTGGGACACAGTAGCAACAGTACTCACAGTAGTAACCTCAATAGGGACACTAGCGTACTGGCTAGGAAGAAAATTCACAGAGATAGATAGTAGATTCAAGCTAATTGATGAGAGGTTTAAGACCATTGACGAGAGATTTAGAAGCATCGATGAGAGATTCAAGCAAATAAACAAGAGATTTGAAGAGATAGATAGGAGATTCGAACGAATAGAAGAGAGATTCAGGGAGATAGATAGGAGATTTGACGAGTTCAAGAAGTATGTTGATACAAAGTTCGAGGATCTAAGAAATTACATTGATGTTAGAACGGAGAAAATGCTTAAGACCATAGCAAGAGCAACAACGCATACTCACGAAGTCGTTATCGAGTACCTAGGACTAAAGGGACTGCTAGAGGAAAAGGAAGTAACGTACCTAAGACACAGGATAAGAGAAGTACTTGAAGCATATACCACAACAACAAACCCACTAACCAAGGAAGAGTTAGAATTCCTAAAGAAACTCTTCAGCAAAGACATCAACGAAATGACAATAGAAGAACTAGATAAGGCGTATGAGATCGGAATAAGACTCTTCAGTAAGGATATGGACGATAGAGGATACCTCATAGCAATAGCAGCCATAACCATAAAAACATACCTAAAATTCAAGAAAAAGCAGAATACAACCTAAAGCTAACGACCATCTTTCAGTAAGACCATACACTATAGGGCCGAAAATAACGAATTGTATATGTGATAATTTCGGGGCAAACCATGCAATCTAACTCGGGAGCATATACCACGGTAAGAGGGTATGAAACTCACTACCTAATCCCGACACCATCCTTCATTAATGAAAAGTGCATAAACAGCAAATTTCTCTACACATTGCATCCACTATATGAAGTTCTACTTGGTTCACATCCATTAGCACAGATAATATGGACACTACCCATCATAATTTTGTGTCTAGCTGGAGTTCTCTGCCTGAAAGGCTATGTACCATCGGAGCCATTGATTAATCTAGCTGCGTCCATGCTGCCAGCGTTACTTATAGTAACCCTTCTTCAACGCTCGCTCAGTACAGCCCCTGTAGCAAGTGTAATCGTGACAACATTTATACTTCATTTCCTATACGCAGTATCCCTGTACTCGGTAATGATAGCATCGAAACTAGCAGAACAATTACACACGCAGATAACTTACCAACAACTTATCTATCCATTATCGATCATCTATGCTCTACCAGCTGTGTTAGTATTCGCGATCATAGCATACTGGTACGTGACTAAGGTCTTGCTAGTTGAACAGAAGTTGATACGGAGGATAGTATACCTAATAGCTGGTACGGTGACGTACATACTTATTTCACTTATTTCACCCATAACTGGCATCACATCATACGTTATCGACTTACTTAGACTACCTAAGCATCTGTTTGGATATATAAGCAATTGCATCACATACGTAGTCCCAGCTATAATAACGTACTTTGCATTGTTAGCGAATTTCACAGCCTTTACTAGAATAGCGTATTTACATTACCTGGAACTGGATTCACCAGTTTTAAACTTAGTTATGGTACAACGAAATAAAGGAGTTAGATTAAGAGACGTAATAAGAGCAGTTTATGCTAAGTTGCTAAGTAATGAAG